>CAMBPD010000086.1 GCA_945869405.1 Chryseobacterium gleum
CCCATTATCCCGGCATTTAATACTCCAGAACACAAGTTTAATCTTGGGTTGAATGCTCGGTCTTTAAGTTTGGGTAACAATGCTTCAACCGAATGGGGTTTAGGAGCAAATTACAAATGGATTCAGGGTTTTCTTTTCGAAGGAAGCCCGCAATTCACTGGTATGGTGCCCACCTACGATGTAGTTGATGCGCAAATAAACTGTCTGTTGAAAAAGGCTCACACAACAATCAAATTGGGCTGCTCCAATCTTTTGAATTCGCTCAATCTACAGGCCTATGGTGGCCCGCTTGTAGGTAGGATGGCTTATTTGCAACTGACCTATGAGTTGTGAATAAGTGCTTTCCATTAATTATTCAAGATTGGTTTTTCGACTAATTTCGCTCCATACAATTTACTAACTAAATCTTCAAAGCGATGAAAAAATTCTACTTGTTGATGTCTCTATTCCTAGTCCTGGCTGCTCCTCTTGCGGCTCAACGCTATTTAGACGAGATTTTCACAGATGTAAACGTTACATCAGATGTTATTTATGGCGTAAACGCCACAGTTCTTTATTATTCAGTAGTCAACGAGGCGGTTCCTGAGGCTTTGAAAATGGACATTTACACTCCAGCGGGCGATACGGTAACGAACCGACCATTGTTGCTTTTCTTCCATACAGGAAACTTCCTTCCTTATCCCCTCAATGGTGGTACGGGTGGTTCGAAAACAGATAGCGTGGCAGTCGAGATTTGCTCGCGCTTCGCCCGCATGGGTTATGTAGTTGCCTCTTGTGATTACCGCCTTGGTTGGAATCCAATTGCACCAACACAGCCAGAGCGCTCATACACTCTACTGAATGCGGCTTATCGCGGTGTGCAGGATTGTCGCACTGCTGCACGTTATTTTAGAAAGTCAGTCGCAGAGGCGGGCAACCCTTTCGGTGTCGATGATTCGAAAATTGCGGTATGGGGCGACGGCACTGGAGGCTACATAGCATTTGCTGCCGCGACACTCGACAACTGGTTGGAAGACATTGCGTCTATTCCGAAATTTAATTGGGATCCATTTGGTACAGGACCAATCCCAATGATTGTTGAATCAATTAACGGTAATGCAGACGGAACCACAGTGGGTATCAATCCTCAAAATGGAGATACGCTGTGTTACACGAATCATGAAACGTATGCTTCTGATTTTAGCGTTATGATTAACATGGGCGGAGCAATGGGCGATATTTCTTGGTTGGAGGATACTTCAGCGCCAATGATTTCATTTCACGTTCCTTCAGATCCATTCGCTCCTTATCAAGACGGTATAGTTATCGTGCCAACGACCAGCGAGCAAGTTGTTGAAGTGAGCGGTTCTTATACTGTGCAGGCGCAGGCAAACGTTTTTACAAATAATGCGGTTTTCCAACTTGCCGAAACTTGGGCCCCAACGTTGGCATACACCAATGCGGCGAATGCCAATAATAACGGTTTCTTTGGATTATTTCCAATCATGCGCTCGGGTGCAAACCTGTATGATTCAAGTCCATGGCAGTGGTGGGATGCTGCTGTTGTTGCTCCAGATAATCATGCAAATGGTCTAATCACCAACCCAGATATGTCTGCCCTAAAGGCTAGAGCATTTGTAGACACCATTCAAAACTACGCTGCGCCACGAATGATGTGCGCCCTAGGATTGGCCGGCAGCCCATGTGAGACAAATAACGTGACAGAACTTAAGTCTTCTGTTCGCGTTTATCCTAACCCTTCTTCTGGGTTGTTTAACATTAACCTATCGGTTGCCGAAACTGTTCGTTCAATCGAGGTTTATGATTTGATGGGTAAGAAAGTAATGGAACTATTCCCGAACACTACACAAGTTGTGTTGGATATGGGCCATTTGACAAATGGAATCTACACCTTGAAGATCGTATCGGATGAATCTAAGCAATCCGTCAGATTGCAGAAAATATAATCTGTATTTGGGAAATAAAAAAGGGGGCGCATGGCCCCCTTTTTTTATGTCATCAATTCTAATCTATTGTTTAACTGGCGCACCCACAGGAGCTTTCTCGGGAGCACCAGAGGGAGCCAATCCTGGGTCTGCAGCAACATTACCTTTTATGGTAATTACTTTTACTGGAGTATTCACAGCGTTTGAATTAATCGTTACAGATTTTTGAAATGGACCTGTGCGCTTGGTATCGTACTTCACGTCAATGAAGGAAGATTCACCTGGGGCAAGTGGGTTAGGGTCGCATTTTGGAACTGTGCAGCCACATGAACCCTGACAATTGGAAATGATTAAGGGTTCGTTGCCCGTATTGGTTACTTTGAATTGACATGCTCCGTTGCTGTCAAAAGCAATGTCGCCATAATCATGCGTGTCCTTATCCAAGCTGATGGATGGTCCTGTTACCAATTCAGGTTGAGCGAATGCGCTTAGGGCTAAACCTAAGGCGAGGGATAAACTGAGTACTACTTTTTTCATTGTATTGTTTTTTTATCGAAAAAAAAACTTCCGCCCAGATTGGACGGAAGTTGAATGTTGTTTCAATTATTGATTGCCTCCTGCTGGCGCTCCTGCTGGCGCTTTTTCAGGCGCTCCGCTTGGTGCAGCATTCGGGTCAGCACCTACATTGCCTTTGATGCGAACAACCTTTACAGGCTCGTTGCTAGCATTAGAGTTGATCGTTACTGACTTGTTAATTGGACCCGGGCGCTTTGTGTCGTATTTCACTGTGATTACAGAGCTTTCTCCTGGGAGGATTGGATTGGGGTCACACTTAGGAACTGTGCAGCCACATGAACCTTTGCACTTGCTCAAAATGAGCGGCTCAGTACCTGTGTTGGTTACCTTGTATTCGCAGGTGCCATCACCAGCAAATGGAATGTCACCATAGTCATGAACTTCTTTGTCAACCATTATGGCCGGACCAGAAGCTACAGGGGTTTGGGCAGAGACCAAAGACATAGCTCCGATTGCAATGGCTAGGGTGAGAAATACTTTTTTCATCGAATTACTTTTTTGTTTGTTTAGCTTGTTTCAAAGGTAAGGAGAACATCTGTTGGTCAATTAATCCATTAACTAAACTTTAACAGCCTCCTGAAAAATCGAGTTACCGAAAATTGTGCCAGAATTGACGTTAATGAGAGATTTCAAATTTTAAGGTGCTCGAGGTACCGTTGTTAAGCCATAGGATGTAATACAGCCCGTTTGGTAAATGCTCAGTGGAAATCATTTCCATCGCACTACCCACGGTGCTTTCATAAACGATACTTCCAAAAACATTGAGTATGCGGAACGCGGCTGCTGTTGGCCGTGTGAATTGAATGAACCCGTTTGCAGGATTGGGAAAAACTGCTGCAAGCTCATTGGCCAATTCGCCGGTGTTGTTTACAATCAATAAATTGCTGCCTCCACAACCATTCGAATTAGATGCTTGAAGTTGATATACATCGCCACCGAGCGGTTGGCTTGTTCCTCCAATGCTGATCACCCCATCGACATTCCAGACGAAGTTGGTGAATGAAGAGGAATTGCTACAAACAACACTGGCATTTACCTCATCAATAATGAGCGTTGGAACTTCTAGGTCGTAAACATTAATGGTATTTGATACCTCCGCAGAATCTCCCAAAGCATTGCAGGTTATTGTTACCGTATATGGCCCCGCTGTGGTATAGACAACCTCTACTTGTTCAGTAAAATTCTCCAGCGTACTCAAGCCTGTGTTCAAGCTGCAAATCAAACCACTGATGGTGTCTGTCAGGTTGTTGATGTAAACACTAAATGGCGCACAACCCCCAGTAGAACTCAATGTCATGTGAGGTTGAACAACCACGAGAGGTTCACTTGCTGTGCTGCAACCGAATGCGTTCGTGGTAATCAGCTGGTAGCTTCCGTTTTGTGTGATGCCATCCAACTCTGTATCGAAGGAGGCCGATTCACTCTGATTCACCAATACACCATTGAAGTACCATGCAATGTTGGCGTCTGAACAGTTCAGGCAGTTTAATTCATGCGAGCTGTCGTCATAAGACAAAACAGGTGGTGAAGAAGTTTCAAATACCTCAATCGTAAGGGTAGTGTCCGCTACTGAATTTCCAATCACAATGGAGTAGCTCAACTCATAGATCCCCGAAGAGTCGAAGATGTAGTCAAATTGAGAGGAGCAGACATCGTATACTTCAACGCCATCAATAGTGTATACACACAGTCCATCCGCGTTGAACGTATTGTTATTGGCAACTTGCAATTGAAACGGTGGACATCCACTGAGAGTCTGCGCGCTGATGGTTGCATAGAGAAGCTCACATGTTCCGTCATCTTCGTTGGCCTGTGGGTTGAAGTTGAGCGCGTTGTTTAACGTACAACCTCGGAAGATGCAATTAATGTTTTGGTAGGTTGCAAATGGGTTGTAGTTGGAAGCGGTGCTGTCAACGCAACCTCCGACCTGACAAGTTCCATCATCATAATTTGCTGCCGCAACGAAGTTATCCGCGTCTTCATTGGTGCATCCAAGGTAATCGCATGAACCGTCATCAACATCAGCGCTACTCTCGAAATTGATCGCTTGCGCATCGAGGCATCCTGGCTGTTGATTCAACGGAAGTACGGTAAGTCTAACCATGAAAGATTTGCCGCTGACGATGGATGCATTTATGTTGTCGTAGCGGATGAGCGATGATTCTCCAAAACTTTTACCCCCTCGGGCAACATAAAATGGTAGTATAGAATCAAGTTCTTCAACAGCGAAGAAATAGATACTGTCGGCCTGTAGCTCAAAGGGAGTCTCAAAATCAAGATAGACCAAGCGTTCTTCACCCGGCTCGTTGAGATCACCATAGTTCACCATGTAGGGCTCGGTATATCCAATAAGTGTGTCAAGCGATTCGTTGTAAACTACTCCCCGTATTTCTTTGCCAACGCTGGTTCCTTCAGCGATACCAACTTGCACGGTGTGGCAGTAGCGTAAGGTGTTTTTGTTTTCGAAATAATTCCCGCAGGCAACCTTGTATTCATCGTAGAATGCGTCGGGAACGTAGGTGTCTTCCATCGTTCCTTCATCTTTACCATAGGTGAAAGTGGTTATTTCAAAGTCAAGGCTGTCAATGTTGTTGAAGGGTGAGTCGTCGATCGAATCTTGCAGAATTCTATAGTAAATCGAGTAGTCGCCTACATTGGGCAATGGGGTGAATGTGCCCGTCATGCTGAGGGTGGCCGCTGCAGATACCGCAAGAGCAGAAGGTGAATTGGATTGATTGTAGACCTCCGTTGTGCCGTCTTTCACAACTCGTGCATTCAATCTCACTCCAGTTTGTGAGTTTCCTCCAACATTCAAAATGTCTGACTTGAATTTTAGTGCCGGTAGTATCGCAAGAGGGTATTGGTTGTATTCTAAATCTGTGAGGGTTGTGAGACCATTGGTAACCGTATTGTTGGTGTACCTTACTTGCGTAAGTAGTATGTCGTTATCGTTGGGTTGATACACGCTTATGTCGTCCAATATCCACCAGTAATAAGTCCCTTCGTATTGAAATTTGAAACGCACATTGGGTTGGTTAGCGGCCCATTCAGAGATGTTGATTGATTTCCATTCAGCAGCAGGCGACTGGATGCCTGGGTTGGATAATATCTCTATCCATGAAGAGCCATCATCGGTGGAAATGTGAACTGTGGTTGTGGCTTGGAAGTGCCTATACTGCTGCTGGAATGTGAGCACAGCCGACGGAATAGAACTTAGGTCAACCGGGTTGGTAATTACCCATGCAGTATGAGGGGCAGGGTCCGGACCAGTTCCAAAACCTGCTCCGCAGGCCATCCCTGGGTCATCCCAATAATTGCCGTCAAAGATGATGAAGCCATTGTCTTGCGTTTGCGAACTTATAGGCGAGGCAATAGCCGAACATGAGCCCCTAGCGCCTTCATCGGTGTTCGGAATTGTGAGAGGGCCGCGGTATTCCCAGTGAGCCAAATTGTTTGTGCTACTAATGCCAACCTGCCATTCCGAAGGAATCCCATCGGAAAAATCCCAATTGACAAGCGGGTTTCCATAGATCTGTGAATATCCTCTTCCCACAAACTGCACAAGGCAGAATAGGAACATTGCAAGTCTTCTCATACCGTTTTTTTCTGAGCCGTTTTGACGCCGTTGCGAATGTATAGCAGCGGCAAGCCAATCGAGTGGGTTCAATCAATTTTTAGTTGTTCGGCCATATGCAAAATCATGCCGTCGGAAAGACCAACTTTAGGAACCAGCATTTGCTTCACTCCAGTCAATTCCATAATGCGCAAGTAGATTTCACAGGCGGGAATAATAACATCTGCCCTGTCGGGACGTAGTTTGAAGTTGAAGATGCGCTCATCAAGCGACACCGCGCTCAGACTTCGGTATAGACTTTTTATCTCGAGATAGGAAATCATCTCGTTGGGTTTTTTTCCCTGAAGTTTGAAAAGAGTGTTTACGTTGCCACCCGTCCCTATGGCGATAAGGTTGTTGTTTGTGTCCGATTTTGTGGCGAGCCACGTTTGAATTTCTTTCCAAACGTTTTTGTCTATCCCGCCTGCCAATGCGCGTACCGTGCCGATGTTGAAGGACTTACCTTTTATTCGCTTCCCTTTGCGAATTAGCGTTATTTCAGTGCTGCCACCGCCCACATCGATGTAGAGGTAATTATCTTTATTGTTCAGGTTCTGAGAAAAGTAATTGCTAAAGATGAGCTCAGCCTCTTCCTCACCGCTTAATATTTCAACTTTCAAATTGGCTTCTCGCTCAATGGTGTCGATTACCACCTTACGGTTTTTGGCCTCCCTCATTGCTGAAGTGGCGCAGGCCCTAAACATTTCAACTTGATGCACATCCATCAAATACCAAAAGGCACGCATTGTCTTTACGAGTTGTCGGATTCTTTCCTCGGAAATTCTGCCCTTGGTAAAAACATCTTCGCCTAAGCGCACAGGCACGCGCGTGAGCGATACCTTATCTATCCTGATTTCGCCATCAAATTGTCGGACTTCTTCAATCAACAACCGAATAGCATTAGATCCAATATCGATGGCGGCGATCTTCACTTTTTCTTTTTTGGGTGTTGTGTTTTATGAGTGTTGAAGCGAAGATACTCATAGGATTGATCTTGGACATCACCCTGTGTATGTGCTGCAGATTTTTGCTTTTTTGGGAGTGAATGGCTCAATTGTATGTCGAGCGTTTTTTGAAGTTGAGCCTGAATGTCTAGGTCGTATATCGGTATGCTTGTCTCAATACGATGATCTATATTCCGAACCATCCAGTCGGCACTCGATATGAAATAAAGTGGTGTGCCTCCATTTCCAAAAACGAGTATACGACTGTGTTCAAGGTAGCGACCAATGATGTTGACTACACGAATGTTTTCGCTTTTGCCTTCGATGCCCGGTATAAGAGAACAAATGCCTCGAATGATGAGGTTCACTTGCACACCAGCCTGCGATGCTTCGTAGAGCTTTCGAATCAAGCCGGCATCTACCAAGTTATTTAGCTTCAGAGTGATCAATGCTGGATGTCCTTTTTCAACCGACTCTATTTCAGCATTGATGAGCTCAAGCAGTCGCCGGCGCGTATTGAAAGGTGATACGATCACGTGACGGTGCAAACTTCGTATGTAGTTGCTCTCAAAAAATTCAAATAATTTACGCACTTCCTCTCCAATTTCTTTGTGTGCCGTAAGTAGCGCATGGTCGGTGTATACCTTGGCCGTGCGCTCACTGAAATTGCCTGTGCCAGCGAAAACGTAGCGAACCGTTTTGTTCGACTCGCGGCGAGAAACAAGTATGAGTTTACAATGTACTTTCAACCCTTGAACGCCCGGGATGACACGCACGCCGGCTTCCGTTAATTGACGGGTTATTTTTATGTTGTGCTCTTCGTCAAAGCGCGCCTGTAACTCCACCAAAGCTGTAACTCTCTTTCCATTGCGAGCCGCGTTAATGAGGGCGTTGATTATTTGAGAGTTTTTAGAAACGCGATAAAGTGTTATTCGAATAGAGCGAACATAGGGGTCAATAGCTGCTTGACGCAAAAAGTCAACCGTATACTGAAACGAGTGATAGGGGAAATGAAGCAGTAGGTCTTTGCTCTTTATGGAAGAAAAAAGACCGGCTTCAGTGTGAAATGATTCATGTCGGATCGGGTTTCGTTTGGGCCAGCATAAATCGATTCTGCCCAAGTCGGGAAACTCCATTAAATCTCGCTTGTTGTGATAGCGACCTCCGGGCGAAATGTTCTCAATGTTTTTAATCTTAGCCCTTTTCAAAACAAGATCGAGAACATGATGCGGTATGGAGTTATCATAGTTAAGACGCACATATTCCCCTTTTTTTCGTTGCGTAACACTTCTCGACATTTTTTCGATTAATCCCTTCGATAAGTCATCGTCTATGTCCAACTCAGCATCGCGCGTGGTCTTAATTGCCCACGCTTCTGCTCTTGAATAATTAAAGGAGTCAAATAAGTCTTTTAAGTAGTAACGAATTAAATCGTCGATGAATATAACGTAGCGCTTTGCCCCGATGGCGGGCAGTTCAACAAACCGGGGCAGTTTGGGTGATATCTCAATTAACGCGTGAGTCGACCCATGGGTGGCCCCTTTCTTGCTTAATTCACAAATAAGATAGATGCTGGAGTCATTCAGTTGCGGAAATGGAATTCGATGATTGAGAATGACGGGTATTAAAAACGGTTTTACCTTGTCGGTGTAGTAATCATTCAGAAACTCTAAGTGCTCTTTTAAAATGTTTTTTTCTGTCGCAAGGCATACTCCCGCTTTATTGAGTTGCTCAATGAGCTGATGAAAGTATAAGTCAAATTTTTCTTGTTGCGAATTGATGATTTCCTGTGTTTCCTGAAGGGTCTCTTCAGGATCAAAATCCATAGGGTCGATTGGTTTCTTGGAAATACCCATAGCCCTTCGAAGAGTAGCCACACGCACACGAAAGAATTCATCGAGGTTGTTGGAGAAGATACCCAAGAAATGCATGCGCTCTATCAAGGGCACGTTCGAGTTTCCCGCTTCATTCAACACCCGTTCGTTGAATGCAAGCCAAGAAATTTCGCGGTTAACGAACTCGCTCTTTTTCTTCATTACTCCTGTAGCCATATAGTGAATGTGTTATGGGCAAAGTTACATCCGTGTTTCATGAATTTGATTCTTGAAAAAGGATATGGTTTAGACAATAGCCTTCAGTAGAATAGCCAAAGACCTAGTAGTTCAGTTTTACTGCTAGGTAGAAATTACGGCCCGGAGCATTTATGCCACTTGCAAAAACTCTGTATTCAGTATCAAATAGGTTTTCTACTCCGCCTTGAAATGACACGTTATTCTTGAATGAATACCCAATCCGTAAATTGAGCGTGTACCAAGCCGGCATACCTTCAGCTGTAGCGTAATTCAAGTTGTCTTCTCCGCTATCAGAATAGTCGGCCAGCCTTTTTGCTCCATTGAAGAGTGCATACGCTTCTCCGAATAATCGCTCCTTTTCATAACAGACAGATAGCTTAGCCATGAATGGGGAGATGTGATCGAGCGGTGTGTCGCCGTCATCTGCTTGAATGCGTCCATGCGTATAGTTGGCAGACGCTTGGAATGAAAAATAACCAATAGGAGCTGTTTTAAAGTTCGAACTGAAGCCGTAGATATAGGCTGTACCAATGTTTTGAGAAGCTAACACACGACTTAACTCGTTATCATAAAAAAGGCTGTCTGAACCGGCATAAGAGAAAGCCGATGTTTGTATGGCATCTAAAAAGGTGGTGTAGTAAATGGTATTTTCCCATCGGGCGAAATTGCCCAACACTCTTGAAACTCCGACTTCATAGGTTATCGACTTCTCAGGTTCGATGTTGTCGTTAGGCACGATGATGCTTCCCGGTGTTGATTCGAAAATTTTGGCGAGGTCGTCAACGTTTGGAACACGAAAGGCACTTGAGATGAGCGCTGATAGCTTAAGCTTTTCTGAGGCGTTGTGGACCAATCCGATACTTCCCGAGAATATAGGAGCGCGTTGTTCAATGGAATTAAAAGGAAATTTAAAGAAAGTGGTGTCAACCATGGTGGACTGAAGAGCACTGTAGCCAACTCGAAACCCATCCGTCAAATTCGTTTTTCCATTAAACTTCCAGAGGTGGGTGAGGTAGACACCGGCAATGGTCATGGTGTTGGTGCCGTCAGGATATCGTGTGTCCAATGCGACAGTTTCATTGGTGTATATGTTTACCTCACGCGCTGTGCTTTTGAGATTATTGAATTGCCCATCTGCACCCAACTGTAGCTCGTGGTTAGTGCTTTTGTGCTGAGCAAAAAGGTTGAAGCCTGACACATTTACATTCTCCATCCGGCTTTGAAGCCCCGATCTTTGATACCTCCGCTGGTGTCGGCTCTCTTCAATGAACTGATGGTTTATATTCAACCGGTAGCTGCTAAAAAATTTACCACCACGTTTGATGTCCAAATCGTAGCTGAGCATTACCCTTTCCTGAGGACCATAGTACCATTCACTCCACTTCAGGGCTCCATCTGAAACGTCTGTAAGTCGGTCATAGCGTGGCAAGTTGCTAGAGTTGGAAAACTGAAAATTCAGTTGATGTGTTACCTCGTTGTTTTGTTGAAACAAGAATTTTTGCAATAAATTATACTGTGTGAAACCAGATCTTATTTGCAGGCTGGGGTCTTCATTCACACGTATAGAATCAATCCCAAACGATCCGGGCTTGTCAAAGTTGCTATCGATGTAGTTATCTCTGCGAATGTAATTCCCCTTGTAAAATGGATTGGTGTTTCGACCACTGCGTAAATCGCCAAATCGCGAGTATGAAACAATAGTGCGGCTTGCAAAGCGCCTCCAACCTAAATTGATGTCAATGCCTGTGGTAGACTCCTCATTGACTGTTGAGTAGCGTGTCCGAAGGGCTACTTGCGTGAACACTCCTTCGTCGATAGTGAGGATGGGCTTTTTTGTGAACAAATGAATGGTTCCCCCTAACGCATCGGTTCCGTATTGTGTAGACGAGGGGCCAAAGAGAATTTCAGCCCGTTCGAGGCCGATGTTGTCGATCGTCATGATGTTCTGAAGATGGCCAGCACGGTAAATCAAATTATTCATTCGAACACCGTCCACTACCAATAATATTCGGCTAGCCTCGAAGCCTCGAATGATTGGACTTCCACCACCTTGTTGGCTTTTTTGAACGAGTACTGACCCGTTTTGAGCGATGAGGTCGGCGGTATTCTGTGCTTGCGAGCGTGCTATGGTTTTGGCATCGATTAGCTCAATTGCCTGTGGTATCTTGTTTTTTTTCTCTTCGGTTTTGTTGTACGAGATGATAACCTCATTCAGTTTTAATTGATCAGGAAGCGTGTCTTGCTGCGCGTGAAGGGGAGAGGACCACTCTCGACCAATTTGCCCAAACATCAAGAAAGCTATTATTGTTGCGCTAAGTCCTCGGTGCATCTGGCAAAGATAGTTTTTATTAGCGTTGTGTGTATGTCAGTCTTAGCTCGCACTGTAGGGTGATGAACTCCTTTGCTGTAGTAGACTATAGTGCAATAAATAACTAAATTTTGAGCATTTCACATCACGTTTATATTTGTGACTCCAAAAATTCAGATTTTAACATGAGAAAAAGTTTACTTACGTTTGGTTTGGTCCTTCTAACCACCATTTCAGCGATGGCTCAGTATCGCTGTGGCACGGATCTGATGAACAACAGGGAGCGTTCGCGCAACCCATTTCTAGTTCAGGCTCAAGACAACTATGACAGGTTGATGCGCGAGGAAATGATTGAGTGGCGCAACAATCGTGATGGCGAACCGGAGGCGGTA
>CAMBPD010000087.1 GCA_945869405.1 Chryseobacterium gleum
AATTTTATAATTCGAAATTACTGCCTTTGCGCCTTACACACTTAGATTCGTAATCCTTTTGTAACCAATTCACCATGCGCGCACTGCTTGCCTTTCTGCTTGTCATCCAATTTGCGGCCTGCTCAACCGAAAAGCTTGGGCGACCGAGCGGTGAATATACTCTTCTGTTTTCCGTAGGACAATTCTCAATCCCCGCCAGGCTGCGAATCGACACAGATAGCTCATGGCATATCCTAAACGCAGAAGAAGATATTCACCTTGACTCCGTTGTCTTAATAGGAGACTCATTTTACATCAGCCTACCCCTTTTCGACTCTTCCATCAAGGGAGTTTGGTCAGAATCCAACATCTCCGGGGTGTGGACCGATCATTCCCGAGTAGACTACCACATTCCCTTTGCGGGATTCAAAACACCCGTGAACCAACCCGCTGAACCTTCCCGCACCGACTCGCTCCGTTATGAAATCACGTTTTCTCCAATCGACAGCTCAACGGCTAGCCGCGGAATAGCACTTCTCCAAAAAAGCGGACGTTTTTTATCTGGCACTATACTCACCGAAACAGGCGACTACAGATTTCTCCAGGGCGAACAACAAAAAGACAGTATCTGGCTTTCCGCCTTCGATGGAACGCACCTCTTCTATCTGCGCGGCACGCTTCGGAACGACAGCTTGGTAGATGGGGTTTTCTTAAGCGGCAAACATTGGAAAGAGGATTGGCATGGAGTAAAAAGCGCGACGCTTTCGCTTCGAAGCCCTTTCGAAATAACATCCACACTCGTTCAGAAAAACCCCACCTTCATGGTCCTCAACGAATGGGCTGAGCCCATTGAATTTAGCTCCTCACATTGGTTAGGAAAGGTGAGTGTAATACAGGTCATGGGCTCGTGGTGTCCCAACTGCACGGACGAGAGTGTGTTCTTAAAACAACTGTACGCTTCGCACAAAAGTCAGGGACTACAAATCATTCCTGTAGCCTTTGAGCGTGGCGACGATATTACACGGTCTTGCGCACGAGTGCGCAAGCAGTTCAATCAATTGGCGTTGGAGTATCCGTTCTACTATGGAGGTAAGTCGAGTAAGGAAGATGCACACAAAGCGCTGCCTTTTCTCACCGAGGTTCACTCGTTTCCAACCTCCATATTTATCGATAAGCATGGTGTTATACGCCGCATTTACACAGGCTTCTATGGCCCTGGCACACACAAAGAATACACCCATCACACCGAAGAAATAGCGGCGCTAGTAGAACAGTTGTTGGCTGAATAATTACAGGTTCAAGAAAATCGCCACACCACCAGACAATGTCATTAGGCGACTATCATTCAACACCGCTTCAGGAGTATCGCTCGACTCATCCCTAATGTAGGCCCCGTAACCCATGAAAACATCGAAGCTTACTGCCTTTAGTTCGAAGTGATAGCCCGGACCGAAACCAGCGTTTATTCCGTTCGACATCACTTTGTACGGCTCGTAATACGATGCAGAGCTATAGTAATTATAATTATCGAATGTTTCGTATTGGTATTCTAATCCCACATGAAGAAACAGCTCGCCCACACTGTACTTTTTCAATCGCGCATAACCCGTGATTCCGGCATTATAGAACTCCTCTGTGTTGGAAACTATTGGAATAAAAGATACCTGCACACCATACGTTTTGGGCCAGTAACGGTAAGCCAAACCCTTACCGTTCACAGAGCTCAGCACCGCTCCAATCCCATGCTTAGAATAGTTCTTTTTTGGGGCGTCGATCCCCTCCTGAACCGCTACTGCTTTCTGGGCGACTGCAACTGTGTTCACAAGACCCGTGAGCAACATTGACAAACAAACTAGTGCTATTTTCATTGGTTATTCGTTTTTAAAATCACTCATTACATCAACACTTAAACGTTTATCGCGGTTGGCTACTGTCCACGCTGTGTGAAAAACCAGGCGTGTTATTGTCTCCATTTTAGTGTACATTATCTTGTGAGCATCATCACCCGGTTTATGATAATCTTCATGTACGCCGCTAAAATAAAAAATAACCGGTATGTTGTGCTTCGCAAAATTATAATGGTCACTCCTATAATAGAAGCGATTCGGATCATCTGGTTTATTGTACGTGTAATCCAAAACCACCTTTGTGTAATTACTATTGCACTGCTCGGAGATTTTGTGTAGCTCTGTGCTGAGCTTGTCCGATCCTATTAAATACACATAATTAGAATCCTTGTGTTCGGGGTCAATCCTTCCAATCATATCAATATTCAAATCACACACGGTCGATGCCAAAGGATAAATGGGATGATCTGAATACCACTCACTTCCCAACAACCCCTTCTCTTCGCCCCTCACGTGCAGTATCAACACGCTTCTTCGTGGGCCCTTCCCTTGTTTTTTTGCTTGATAAAAAGCCTCTCCAATCTCCATTGCAGCCGCTGTTCCGCTAGCATCATCATCCGCTCCATTGTGTATTTGTCCATTTATAATTCCCACGTGATCATAGTGAGCAGATATTACGACCACTTCATTTTTCAACTCAGGATCGCTCCCTTCGATAAACGACAACACATTCTCTGCCTCAATTCGCTCAATATGTTGTTCCACATGGAAATAAACAGATTTCTTTACCTCGATTGGTTTTACATTTTTTCCCTTATTCAGTCTTGCCTGCAGCGACTCAATCGTGTTTTGTGATTCTCGTAGGAGTGCGTTGGCAAATGAGGGTGAGATGTAAATAATTGGGATGTGATCAGGCTCTTTTGTTTTTTGATCTCTCTGCAGTTGCATTCGAGGCTGCTCAAGCCAATAACGAACGCGACGCATATACATGTCGTAATTGGTGTTTACGACCAACAATACCTTGGCACCACTCTTTTCTGCTGCCGCCGCCTTCAAGTAAACATCATCATTCCAATCAGAGGTTTCATTGCTTCCTGTAATCCTGCTTTTTCCCTTCTTACTCATTGGCTCTCCTTGCAGACACATAACCCAACCTCCCTCTGGGAGCTTTGAAAGTTTTTTGTAATCGTTATGGCGTTTGTCTCGAATGCCATAGCCAGCGAATACGATCTGCTCCGCGCGTAACTCCGCGGCTTCCATTCCAAAAAAATAAAAATGTTCTAAGAATCGATACGTACTATCCCCCTCACTTGCTGATGAACCCAAGTTGCTTTCCTTACTTAGTGGGTAGGTCTGATACCAATTTCCGTTCACTACAGGCTTAATACCTAACGACTCATAATAAGTAGCAATGTATGCTGCTGCCATTTCCTGGCCGCGCGTACCCGTTTCACGGCCTTCGAACTCATCGGATGCTAGTGTATAGACATGTTTTTTTAATTCCTCGGCTTTTATTGTTGAAGCGAAGCGCATAGAAACGCTATCAAGGGTTTGAGCCGCGTATTGATTCACGTGAAAAACAAGGAGTAGGCCAAAGACTATTTTCATATACATGCTATTTTTTTTACCCTTTTTTCATGTCTGCCACCTTCAAATTCAGTTGTCATAAATACACGCACTATTTCCTCCGCTTCCATGTCAGTTACAAAGCGTGCCGGGATGCATACAATATTAGCATCGTTATGCTTTCTCGCCAAGGATGCTATTTCTGGCAACCAGCAAATCGCCGCTCGTATCCTTTGGTGTTTATTCGCTGCCATAGCCACGCCATTGGCTGAGCCACATATAAGTATTCCCATACCGCCTTGTTCAGTTATTGCCGTAGCTACTGGATGCGCATAATCGGGATAATCAACACTATCTGCAGAAAATGGTCCGTAGTCATGCACCTTATACTGTGAGCCCATTATAAACCTCAATCGTTCTTTCAGAGCAAAACCAGCATGATCAGACCCTATGTGAATTGTTTGCATGTATTAAAAATACGTTTTGTGAATATTCGGTTCTGTAATCAGAGGTATCAAAAATAAACAGACAATTATCACCACAGAGGATGATTTATTGTGAATTGAAGTTGTGCAACTTTCTAAAAGTTTATTTGCTATTGTGGTTTTGTGTTTGTCTTAACCTATTTCTTTCAACTTCAATCAGAAAGTTCCAACCCTCTCTCATTATTTCGTGCACATACCTGTACACAATTCACAAGATCCATCAACAGGTATATTTAACACAACACAACTTATACAACCATTGTTTATAAGCACATCATATCACTGACCATCAATAAGAAACTTTCCTAAGAACCTGTTCATTAATACCTGTTGCTCGTGTATAACTCCAAATAGCAATGAAAACAGGTCAAACTTATTCATTGCGCCAACAGCCCTATTATCTATAACTAACTATTTAAAGAATAATATATATATATGTTTAATGAAAAGAAAGAATGTTCTGATGTGTCTGCAGTGCAATGAACCAATAGCTTTGCCGAATCATGGTTAGGACGGTTGGCATAGTTTTTTTTACTGTTTTGCAGTTGGTTCGGTTGAATGCACAGCCGACCAGAACCCAGTACCGCTTCGAGAATGGCATTGTGAGTAGCGAAGGTACAATGCGAGACGGTAAGCCAGATGGTTTTTGGAGAACCTATTACCCAAACGGACAATTAAAAACCGAGGGTAATCGACGAAATTTTCAACTCGACTCCACGTGGAATTTCTACGCAGAGAATGGAAAGCTTCAAAAAACAATTCAATACGAAAAAGACATTCGCAAGGGTCAAGAGTGTATCTACGACGAGTCGGGAAATAAAATTGAAGAATACACGAACGAGGCAAACATTAAAAATGGAAAGGCTCTGTGGTTTTTTGCAACGGGAGAAATAAAAAAACAGAGTCAATTCGTCAACAACAAAGAAGATGGAAAAGCGGTCGAGTTCGACAGAGATGGCAGAACGATTACACTGTTAACCTATCGGAATGGGTTCATCTACACAGAGGAGAGAATAAATAGGTATGACGAACAAGGGAAGCGAACAGGAATATGGAAAGATCTATATGAAAATGGTACCGTGAGTATTGAAGGAAATTGGGCAAGTGGAATGAAAAACGGCGTATTCAAATTTTTCAATAGAAAGGGAGAGTTGGAAAAATTAGAGCGGTATGAAAACGATAGTGTGATAGTGGATGAGGCGGCTACAGCAATTTTAGATATTCGAAAGGAGTATTATAGCAATGGAAATATCAAACAGGTCGGAACGTATAGGGAAGGAAAAAAGCAAGGTAATTTCAGAATCTACGACGAAAACGGGAATGAAACAGGAGGTCTGTTGTATGATAATGATGTGCTTGCAGGAGAGGGAGGGATAGATAGTTTGGGACGACGACAGGGAGACTGGAAATTATTTTACCAAGACGGTACGGTGCGTGCGAAAGGGAATTATGTTACAGGATTGAGAGAGGGTCCTTGGACTTATTTTTACAGTAATGCGCGAATAGAGCAGAGCGGTATATATAAAACGGATAAGCCAACCGGCGCATGGAAATGGTTTTTCACAAACGGACAACTGCATCGGGAAGATATGTACAGGAATGGAAAGGAGGATGGCACCTCAATAGAGTACGATTCTACAGGTAATGTTATCAATGAGGGAGAATTTGTTGCCGGGGCAAGAAATGGCAAGTGGAAGCTTACGGTGAATGATCATTCAGAAGAAGGTCAGTTTTTGGACGGAGAAAGAGATGGTTTATGGAAATGGTTTTATGGAAATGGAGAGAGAATGTTTGAGGGAGAATTTCAATCCGGTGTGCCGGTGAATAGGCACAAATACTGGTATGACGATGGCCAAGTGGAGATGACAGGAAAGTATAAGGCCGGTGAAATGGAAGGACGCTGGGACTACTATGACGATAACGGTTTTCCTCTCATGCAATTGGATTATAAAGAAGGCGTGGTCGTGCGCATAGATGGACAAAAAATACGGCTACCCGAACAAGCTGAAGAATGAATCAGTACCTAAGAAAAATAGTAAACCATCCTGTCGATAAGTTAGCCTTGGTGCAGTGGCCAAGTATGGCGATTCTCGATGCGAATGAAGAATTGTGTGCGTATTTCAGGTACACGAAGGATGAACTCCTCAATCGTGTTTTTCATACACTCATGTGGAAAGATGTGCCACGTGAAAAACTCGAATCAATCTTTGTGGATTTCCAACAGCATGGGTATGTGTTGTGGTTGGAAAACGAACAAGATAAAGGACTGCAAATAACCCGTATTCAAGACAATGATAAAGAGCTTGCTCTGATTAGGGTTATGAATTTAGCCACCAACAAAAGAGTATTAGAGCGACAATTGGCGGATAATGAGGTGCGGTTCAGAACACTCTCAGACGTTGCTTCAGAAGGTGTGTTATTGGTTCAAGATGGATCTATCGTTGATGCAAATGATCAGCTAGCAAGAATTTTCGGATACGAGAATAGCGAGCAATTGCTTGGTAGAAGGTTAAATGAAATAATAGCCGTGAGCCACATACAGAGAATTATGGCTAGCGCGGAGATATCTGTGATAAACCGCAACGAGGTTCGGGCCAGCGATGCCACGGGTAAGCTTCTTTACCTGGATGTGACAGGAAGTTACTTGAACTATCAATCGAAGAGAACCCTCGTGTTGGTGTTTAATGATGTAAGCGCTAGAAAGCGCACAGAGCAAGCATTGCAGCAGAGTTTAGTTAGTTTTCAACGCTTGTTGGAAGATTCACCGAATGGTGTGGTTATTCTCACAGAAGGTAAAATACAATATCTAAATCAATCTGCATGTAAGTTGCTGTCCTTGCAAGATGAGGACGAGGCTTTCGGGGATGTATTTGAGCAGTATTTGGACCCTAACTATAGCCAGGAGGTTCTGTTTGATTTACAGATTGTGCGCGATGGTGGTGATGTGGGCAACAAAGAGGTGCGTATGCTGAATGCGGCCCGTGAGGTTATTGATGTGGAGATTAGGTCCACACTTACGGTTTACGAAAACACACCCTCCATTCAGGTTACTTTAAACAACATTACCGATAGAAACAGGCTCGTTCAAGAGCAAATAAGGGTGCGGCTTGTGGAAGAAATCAATGCCGCGTTGAAGGCGGAAATTGAAGAACACAGAGCGACCCAACTGAAGCTTGAGCAGCAACAAAGACAAACACTAGATCAAACAGCCAAAATAGAGTCCATTTTTAATAGCACAGAGAACCTAATGATGTGGACGATAAACCATGATTTTGAGGTTACCGCCATGAACACAAACTTCGTCAAAAGCATGAAGGCCATTTTTGGTGAAGACGTGGCTCTGGCAGATAATATAATGGCATTGTTGCAACGCCACATTGACCACAACTTTTATCAAGGACAGTTGCAGGCCTTCACAAACGGACTAAAGGGTCGGCCGCAGCAGTGCGAGTTACCGCTGTTAAATGAAGCGGGTGAAACGATCTGGTTGCAGTGCTTCTTGAACCCGGTGCGTTTACATGGTAAACTGGGCGAGTTGTCGTGTTTGGTTTACGACAATACGGAGCGAAAAGAAATAGATAGAAAAATCAGAGATTCACTGAAAGAAAAGGAGGTGTTGTTGCAAGAGGTGCATCACCGTGTAAAGAATAACCTGCAAGTCATCTCAAGTATATTGAACCTGCAATCGTCTTACGTGAGCGACCCGCACACGTTGGAGATATTACGCGAAAGCCAGCAGCGGATTAAGAGCATGTCTTTTATTCACGAAACAATTTACCGAACCGCAGACTTTAGCAGACTGGAGTTCATGGATTATATCAAGAGCATTGCATCGAATTTGATTCAAAGCTACAGAACGAGTGAAACAAGTGTTGAGTTTTTACCCGAGATGGAATCCGTTGGGCTGAACCTTGATCAAGCAATTCCATGCGGTTTAATCATAAATGAGCTGGTTAGTAACGCCCTGAAGTATGCATTCAAGGGCCGCAAGAAAGGAAGGTTATCTATACATCTTCACGAGGAAGATAATGAGATAGTTATTGCCATAAAGGACGATGGGGTTGGGTTGCCAAAAGACTTTGCGTTTGAGAAAAACAACTCGCTGGGAATTCAGTTGGTATATGCCTTGATTGATCAGTTGGACGCTTCAGTGAAGGTTAACCAATCAGAGGGCACAGAGTTTTTAATTCGGTTTCATAGGAAATAAGTCTGAATAAAACGCTATATTGCCTCTGTAAACATTAACAACAACACGCCATGGCCATTAATATCCTTGTAGTAGAAGACGAAAGCATCGTGCGCAAAGACATCGAGCGGAGTTTAGAGAAGCTCGGTTATAACGTAGTTGCACAGGCCGACAATGGTGAACGGGCTATAGATTTGGCGCGTTCCACAAAGCCGGATCTTGCATTGATGGATATTCAAATCAAGGGCAGCATGACCGGAATAGACACTGCCGAAGCCATCAAGCGCGAGATGGATATACCCGTTATTTATCTAACCGCCTTCGCCGATGAGTCAACCTTGAATAAGGCCAAGATCACAGAGCCGCATGGCTACATCCTAAAGCCATTCAAGGAAATTGACCTTCACACGACCATCGAAATGGCCATTCACAAGCACGGAAAGGAGCGCGAGGTGCGTGTGGAAAACGACCTATTGCGCTCGTTGACAAGCTACAAATCAAACGCGAATTATCTTTTTATTAAGCACCAATCAAAGTTGATCAAGGTGAATACCGCAGACATTTATTACGTTGAGGCACTGAAGGATTACATGCAAATTGTAACGACAGATATGAAGTTTACAATTCACGCCACAATGAAGGATATTGAACGCAAGCTGCCTAAAACCGTGTTTCAACGCTTGCACCGTTCATTTATCGTGAACATGGATAAGATAGCCTCAATCTCGGGCGGCGATGTGGTCATTGCCGACATCAACAAGGAAATACCTGTTGGCGGAAACTACCGAGATGAATTTAGCGAACGAATCAACGTTCTCTAATCTATCGTATTAGCAAAACGCTTCCTTTCTTGGCAAACAAGCTCTTTTGGCCTTGAACAATCATGTCGACAGACCAATTGTATGCACCATCTTGAACGTATTCGTCATGGTAAGTTCCATCCCACCCCTCACCGGGTATTGTTGAGGTAAACACCTCAATGCCCCATCTATTGAATACACGAAACACATAGAGCGTAATGTGTGAACCACTAACAACGGGCAAAAACGTTTCATTATGATTATTTTGATCAGGCGTGAATGCGGTGGGTATATAAAATTGCAAGCCGTTATAAGCTTCAATTGTTTCTGAGTGATATGCGCTGCAACCGAAGCTGTTCGTTACAATTTGATTAATGGTGTAAACACCATCGGTTGCATAGGTGTGCGTCTGTTCAAAGCCACTACCACCATCGCCCCAATCATAACCAACCGTTACAACGTCGACGCTTGCAGTAGAAATCACATCAACGGATGGGTTCTCGGTAAGTTGATTTAGTGACCAAGTGAAACCAGCGATTGGATTTGGATACACAACAATAGGTTGATCCAAGGTTGATTTTGCTTCGCAACCACGATCTGAAATAACAATTACATCGAGTACATATGCGCCAAGGTCGACTACCTCGAAATGTGCGGGGTTTTGTTGCGAAACAACCACACCATCCAACAACCAAGTTATCTCGGAAACAGCCGAGGGTCCGCTCACAGATGCTTGTGCAGAAACAGCAACTTCTTGGTTGGCACAGAATTCATATGCACCTGCGGGCAACACTATTTCAGGCAAAGCATACACCCAAACACTGTCTTCGAGTGAGCTTTCACATCCGAAGTTGCTTTCCGCGGTCAAGGTGAACGAGTAATTACCTGCGTTGTTGAATTGATATGCGGCGTTTTGTCCTTCCATGATGTATGGCGCGCCTTCTATGTCCCAATGTGACGCTACTATTCCACCTGAAGGTATGCTCATTGTACTACCAAACAAAGTGGGTTGCCCAATACAATGGCTTTCAACGTGCGCAGCAATTTGAGGGGCGTATCGAACGGTGATAGCACGTTGTGAGCTGTGCGTGCAGCCGTGTTGCGTCGTTACCTCCAGCACCAAAAGCGTGGCGCCCGCATTGGGGAAAACAATAGACGTGTCGCCAAAAGAGTTTAGATTGTTTCCGTTGTACTGCCAAAGCCAAGAAACAATGCTGTCGTTTCCGAACACACTTAGATCCGTCAAAAACGTTGTGTCCTTTTCACAAGCCACGGTGGTTTCGAATTGAGAAGTAGGTAGGTCGAAGACGCTGAACGTTGTATCTGTAGTGCTCATGCAGCCGGCTTCACTGCGAAATGTGAAAGCAATAAGGTGATCGCCACCCGCCTCATACCCCTCTCTTGAGGCATGGTAGCCCACCCCCGTTTCTTCCTCGTCAATCGTCCAGGTAACGCCAGCGACAGCGCCTTGCTCAACAGTAGCTGTGGCCTGAATGTCAACAGCATCGAAGGCGCACAGGTCGTGTGCGGAAACACTGCCGTCAGGCGCATCGTTCACCATGTAGGTGGCTGAAGAACTAGCATAACAACCAAAGTGATCATATACGTGACGCGTTACAAGTCGCTCTGCACCGGTATAATGGGGCTCAAACACGTCGTTTATGACACCATCAATAGTGTAATACTCAAGCGGATTAAACCCCAGTATAAGCGTGCTGTCGTTCTCACAAAAGGAACGATTCGCCAGTTGATTCACCACAGGAAGCGCGATAACAAATAGGCTATCCGCAGCGGTATTGGCGCAACCATTTTCACCGGTATAGTGGTAGGTTACCTCTGCGTATTGTCCAGAATAATTTGCCGTGTTGAGCGCGGTGGTGCTTGTGTTGTTTATGATGTAGTATGCACTCTCACTTTCAGGAATTCCCCCCATGAGCAATAGAGACCCAGTGTCTGAACAGACAGAATCTATCAGCGCTAGTTGCACTTCAGGCAAGGGCAATGCATGTATTTCGATGGTTTGGTATTGAACGCAGTCGGAGTAATGTGCGGTGATCACAAACTGAAAAGAACTGTCGGCACGAACGATCAGTTCGGTTGCATTGCTTCCACTTTGCACCCAAGGGTGCGACCATTCGATCGCATCTGCATGAAGAACCACGATCGTAGCCTCTTCCCCTGCGCAAATATGCTCGGGTATGAGCGCTGTAGCCGCATAATTTTCGACTACAATAGTGTCGGTACAATGAATGTATACATCGCACCCATTCGGGTCGGTCATCATGATGGAGGGGCAGTATGTCCCTGGCTCTGTGTAGGAATGAGACGTCTGTGTTCCTCCAAATGGATCTCCATTACCATCGTTGAAGTCCCAGAAATAATCGAATAGTTGATCAGCGGGGTTGAAGGCTTGGAAGCTAACTCCAAAGGGTGCGCAGTTAGCGCTATCAAGCACTTGTGTGAATGGCCCAACGCTAGATGAATAGTTGAGAATATCCTCAATGATGAGAGTGTCAGCACAGCCATTGTTAGCGCCAACAATGAAACGCACGTCGTAAACCCCAATAGGATAGGTATGTAGAACAGTATCTCCTGTTCCCGTTTGATTATCGCCAAAATCCCACCAGGTAGTTACAGATTGGTCTTCCGAAGAGTTTTCTAGCGTGACGGCGAAGAGGCACGTGTTGAGTTGCGTTTGGAATTCAACCGAGGCGGTTGGGCTGTAAACATCTATTGCCATTGGGTTGCACCAGGTGGAGACACAGCCTATTGGATTTGTTGCGGTGAGGCAAGCGGCATAGCTACCGTTTAGGTTGTAGGCATGAGAGATCTGTGTGGGTTGTGTGGCCGACTGCCCATCACCAAACGACCATTCATACTGCGTTCCTTGTGGTGC
>CAMBPD010000088.1 GCA_945869405.1 Chryseobacterium gleum
TTCTACTCTGTCGCATACACTCAAGTAAGACAACCGTTTACACATCTCGACTTGTCGGTGGTGGGTGGAGGTTTCTTTTTCCCACAGTCGCACAATACTGTGCACATACCGAATCCCTATTCCGATACTGCATCATTGAGCCCTTCGCAGTGCGCTTCACTGTTCATGTCGATGGGCCGCGCAAGCCTGGACTCTACACACGTCCTTTCCGATTTCTCGGGTTTCCGCGAGCGCAAGGACAGTGTAGCGCACAGCGAGGGAAATTTTGCTATCGCCTTGTTGGACGTTTTATACTACGACTTTGAGGCAAACGCTCTTACGGATAGCCTGATCTATCGAGCCTACGGTCATTTTTATCATACCGAAGGTTGCCAGCAGGGCCCTTGCCGACAGGACGAGGCGTTTGTTGTTTGGGTCGACGCCCCAACAATTGAACAGAAAATATATCGGTTTGTACTTCCTACAGATGCCGTTATTACGAACTATCCGGAAGAGGCCAGCGAAATCTTGATCGATTTTGATGACGGTTTAGGATGGCGAGTTTTGACAACCAATCAAACGTATTTGGTAGATTACTCCGCTGAAGGACGTGATAGAAATGTGCGTTGTTCGATAACCAGACCCAACCGACTTGCAAAATATTTTACTTCTGTTTTGAAGTTCACAGAAGAGTTTGACGTGTGCGGGAGTTCACTTTTCCCTTACCCCGAATCACCGCCATGGAGCAGCAACGCAGACAGTCCATGGGATATATCGGTGGTGGCAGATGGACAAGTAACCAATGGAAGAGCGTATACACTCAAGAGTGACGACGGAGTGTTCGACAAGCCTTTTATTTTCGTTGAAGGAATCGATTTCGGCCTCGATCGCGATGGTCATCCCATACACGAGCAATACCGCCACGGCACTTTTGGGTGGTGCGAATTTTCCAGTGGATTTCAAGATCCAAATGTCAATGATGACATGGAATATGGGTACGATAATTTGCGACTCATGCCGCAGCTATTGTCGAGTTTGCGAGGCCGCGGATATGACATAGTGTTTGTCGATTTTTATGACGGAGCAACATGGCTTCAGCACAATTCTGAATTGGTGCAACAAGTCATTCGTTTGTGCAATCAGTACAAGATGGGTCAAGAATCCATAGTAGTTACTGGGGCGAGCATGGGAGGTGTTATCACGCGGCACGCCCTTCGCACAATGGAATTGAACGGAGAGGATCATTGCGCCCGCCTGTGGGTTTCGTTGGATGCCCCACACGAGGGAGCACACATTCCGTTGGCCCTGCAGCACGCTATACGCTTCAACATAGAGCACGGACAAGAACGCGCGCAGCTTTTCCGCGATCGCTACCTGCTAAGGCCGGCAGCACGTCAGATGTTGGATGCCCAGTTGTTTCATTCCAATGTCGATTTTGATATGTGGTATGATTCGGTCCGGTTGCTTGGTTATCCACAGAAGTGTCGTTCGTTGGCTGTTTCAAACGGAATGGCATCGGGTGAGGGGTTGAATTATAACAATGATGAGGTGATGAATTGGGAATGCGACATACTCGGTTTGGTGCATTCGAAGTTGCTGCTACTCCCGGAATCTGGCGATCCGTATCATGCAAATAGTTTTCCCGGATACCCTTTGATGGCTCATTTTCGTTCACTGGTCTTGGGAGCCGATGCTTTTGGTGATGAATGGTTTTTTTGGTTGGGTGGGTTGCCTTTGGGGACCATCGATGTCATCGATATAGACGAAGAGTTTATATATACACTTGATGGAACGCAGAATCGTGACTACGCCCCGGGGGGAAAACGAAACACAATACAAACATTTGCCAGCGCTGTGAATGCAAGTCTGGCAGAGGTCGAGGCGAATTACAATCTTGATTTATGTGAGTCTGTTACTCCTATTCAATACAACGGAGACCATGCATTTGTCCTTTCTTCCAGTGCCGTGGGTTTGCTGGTTGATGATCCTTACGAAGATCTTAATCAATACATACTCGAACACGCAGAGGAGATGCCGTTCGATAGATTTTATTTTGCCCAAGATTACAATGAAGATCACACCGAATTGACCGAGGCGAATTTGGCTGTGGTCGAGGAGGAGGTCTTCGGATTTGATTTGGCGACGTTAGACACATCTTTAACGCAGCAATCATTAAATCAAGGAGTGTTTAATTACGGTCGCCCTGAGTTTCCCTACATCCGAAGCGTGCACGTGCACCACAATGGGAAGCTCATGGTAAATGCATTGTTGCCGACTCACTTCAATGAGCCAGGCGATTACCTCAGTCAGGAGTATCACTTTGAAGCAAACTCATTGGATTGTTCTCCAGCAGTCGTTGTTGTGGATCAACAGGGCGAGATTCACCTCGGAGATCCTTCTGAGGAATACCGCACAGCCGAGGTTGTCATTGGAAGAGATAGTCGATTGGTCATTGGTGCGCTCGGAAAATTATGGATACATCCGGGAAGCAGCCTGGTCATCGAGGAGGGTGGTATACTAGAGGTTTTACCCGGAGGTAAGCTCGAATGTTCGAGTGGAAACATTATCATTCGAGCAGGAGCAATCTGTTCCTTTCACGGGGTAGAAGGGCAGCACTACATTCACGAGGTTACGCTGTCTGGCAATGAGGCACGTTGGCTAGTGGATGGTGGACAGGTTCATATCGATGGCTCTACACGTGTATCTATGAATCAGAATGTGGAGCAAACGGGCTACATGGAGGTAGCGACGGGAACAGAGAATATGCTGCACATGCAAGTGAATTCCTCCTTTTATTGGCAAGGAAAAGGCATGGATGATGAGATACTTCGCATTGTAAACGGAGCTCACCTACAAAATGCCAATTGGGCTTTGGGTAGTATAGAACTGCGCGATGGAAGGGTAGACTTGACCTACAACGGAGCCATCTATACTGATGCAGTCTTCAAAGCTACCAATGTGCATTTTTTCGCAAGCGATTTGTGGGAAGCTGAGGGAAGTGAGGTGTGGGTTTGGTCAAACGCGTGCACTCTTTTGGAGTGTCGATTCGAACATGTTGAACTGCACACACAAAATAGCAAGTGCATAGTGAGTGCATCTAAATTCTACGGGCCCAACTCGGGCTACGATGGGTTTGGTGGCGCTTTCATTTTTTCACAAAATCAGTTCAAGAATTGCGATGCAATAAGCAACGAGCTGGAGATGCCCTCGGTGTATTTGGGCTGTGTTTTCACGACTAACTCACACCTATGGGATTGGAGCCAGCAACTTTTGAAAGTGAGCCAATGCTCATTCTCCAACACCAACGAATCTACGGTAGTAAAACAGGAAGGTGAGCTATCACTCGAGTGCAACCACTTTGAAGAGTGCGCAGGTATCGAGGTGTTGCAGGCTAGATTAGATATGAGCACCTTGCTGAACGGAGGAGGGAATTCTTTTCAATCGGTCACGAATTGTGTTAGGCTAACTGATGCGGTGAGCTTTGAAATAAACAAAGGGTTCAATGATTTTTCGGGATGTACAGGTGTCGTTTTTCAAGGCACGATAGATACGGCGTGTATGTTTTTGGATTGTGAAATGCAATGGCCTGCGCACTACAATCATTGGGGGTTTTCAACGGGTGGAATATCCAGCGCAGCAGGATTAGAATTTCCTCCGTCAGATTTTATGCACCTCTATGCATCTCAGGAAGCCACTTGCCCTGGCTATGAAGTAGCGCAACTGTGCAGCATTTTACCGGTGGATGCTAGCCCTGTCGAGCCCGCTAGTTGCGAGCAGTTAGCGAAGTCGAGTGATGCAAGTGCAACACCGCAGAACACAGCTGTAGCTTCGAGCAAGTTGAGGGATCAGTTCGATAAACAAGCCATTGTGCGGGTGTACGATTTGGGAGGTCGAGTTGTGGGTCAATACGAGTTGCAAGTGGGGCAATCGTTGCGCAATACAGTTGCGGATTTAGCGATGGGCCTATACGTTGTTCGGGTCGATTTGGGCCTTGATCCAATAATTCAACGCGCAGTATTGGGTCATTGATTTTGGTTGGTGTGGTAAACGAAGCGGGGTTGATACGCGGTTGTATCAGCTCCGCTTTGTCATTGTGTAATGACCGTTCCGAAATACTTCGACAATTCTGCACGCGCTTTGTCGAGCATCATTTTTTCCTGAAGGAGAGAGTCATATTTGTCATCATCGCCAACAGCCGATTCCATTTCTTTCTGCAGATCCAAGATGATACGCTGAACGCGTTTGAGCTTCAGTCGAAACACACAGTCTTTTGCGGTCTTCCTCAGTTGCTGGTCTTCGGTTTCGGGATAGATGAAGTGACGTTGCCAGTTTTCGCTAAGGCTGTATGGGCTTATGAGAATTGCGGAGGATTCACTCGAAATAGCATGATTCGAATGTTGTGTAAAGTTTGTCGCCTGAGGAAATTCTTCTCGTCCAATGAGTTCTACATATTCGGTGTAAATGGTGGCATACGTTTGCGACTCCAACACAATTTCGTCTGACTCAAGGTTGCTGATGATGTACTCGGCAACCGAAACTTGGTGAGTTTCTTCATGGCCATCTTCATTGGTCACATTGATGTCGATAGAGCGCTCGCCATAATTTAGTAGAATGCGTATGAGGTCTTTTTCTTGGTGCTGAATAGTGAACTCTGCTATCGAACTGTCGGGAATGCCGTCTGAAGGCATTTCATCGAGCAGGGAAACCTCTTGCGGGGTGTCATCTTTTTTCTCTTTCTTGAAATTCGTGAGTATAACCTTGTTGAGCTCTTGCAACAAAACTTGCTCGTTCATGTTGAGCAAGCGACTGCATTCTTGCACATAAACACTGCGCGAAATTCCATCGGGAATGAGTGCAATGCTTTCTACTATTCCGCGAATGAGAGCCGCTCTTTTCACAGGGTCATTGCCGGCATCCTCAAGCAACAACGATGTTTTAAACGAGATAAAGTCGCGCGCGTTGGAAGCAATGAAGGTTTGTATTTCCTCAGAGCTATGCTTTCGCGCAAAACTATCCGGATCGTCGCCATCAGGGAAGAGAAGAACGCGCACGTTCATGCCTTCTTTCAGAATCATGTCGATGCCGCGGAACGATGCCTTTATGCCGGCGCTGTCTCCGTCATACAGTATGGTGATATTCGGTGTGTACCGCCGTATAAGTCTTATCTGCCCTTCTGTAAGCGAAGTTCCACTGCTCGACACAACGTTTTCTACACCTGCTTGGTGCATACTTACTACGTCTGTGTAGCCCTCAACGAGGTAACACATATCGTATTTAACGATGTTGTTTTTCGCTAAATGCAATCCGTAGAGAACGTTGCTCTTGTTGTACAAATCGCTTTCCGGCGAGTTGAAGTATTTGGCAATGTCTTTATCTGCCTTTAGAGTTCTACCCCCAAAAGCAATCACCTTTCCACTTATGTTGTGTATGGGAAACATTACCCGACCTCGGAAAAAATCATAGGTCTTTCCCTCGCGCTCGCGCGTCAATCCGGTCTTTACTAAATACTCCAACTGGTATTGGTGCGCTAGCGCAGCTTGCGTCATGGCGTCCCATTTATCCGGACAATACCCCAGCTGGAACTTTCGAATGATGTCTTCACGAAAACCGCGTTCTTGAAAATACGATAGGCCAATAGCCTTTCCTTCCTCGCCATCATGCAACTGCTCTTGGAAGTAGCGTGCTGCAAATTCGGACACAAGGCTTAATTGCTCTCGTTCACTTTTCTCTTGCAGTTGTTCATCGCTCTGCTTTTCTTCTTCAATCTCAATCTTGTATTTTGCTGCCAACCACCGAAGAGCTTCGGGGTAGCTGAGCTTCTCATGTTGCATGAGGAAGTCTATCACGTTGCCTCCTTTTCCCGTCGAAAAGTCTTTGTAGATTCCTTTGGCAGGAACCACGAAAAAGGAAGGGGTCTTCTCGTTGGCAAAGGGTGAAAGTCCTTTGTAGGCCGAGCCGCTGCGTTTCAAATGCACGAATTCACCAACTACATCTTCAATGATGGCAGCTTGGTAGATTTTGTCGATATTAGAGCGACTGATCATTAGGGCGAGTCCGGAATTTTCGGGGAGGTAAATTTAAACAAACGCATAGTGGATCGGTTGAGCCTTTTTAATGTTGTTATGCGTATTTTTCATTTATTTTTTAGTCCCACGCCAAAATCATCTTTATGCCATTTACCACTACGGAATCCGCTATTCAAGCAATCATCGACTATTTTTCGCAGCCACCCATTAATTTATCAGCCGAAGACGTCCTTTTCGATGCTATGCGAAAGGACTCGTCCATCATTCATATCGAGAATGGACATGTGCTTTGTCGGCTAGGGGAACGCGCAGTTGACTTGTGGTGGCTGCTGCAGGGCGAGATCGAGGCCACGATTCCGGATGATGAGGGGCGCCCAATTACTGTGGGTCGGGTGAGTTCAGGGAATTTATTGGGAGAATCTTCGCTGTTCAGAGGTGAAGAGGCTTTTCGAAACGCTACGCTGACGTCAACAACACACGCCGTGCTGTTGCAAGTGCCCATGCTTGGGCATGTAAAAAAGGCCTTGGTGAAGTCACAAATTACGAAGTACTTTGAAGAAGTTCAGCGCGAGCGTATGCGTGAGCAGTTCACCAGATTTGTTAAAGACGAGGGTATGCGCTTGGCGCAGGAGTCCGGTTTCGGCAAGCAGACGTTGCGAGAAGATGAAGTCTTAACACTCAGTGAGGAACCACAATTCCATTTTATTGTTTCCGGCGAATTCACACGTGTCAAGGAGGAGGGCGAAACATTAGAGGTGCTGGACGTTGAAGACGCACAGTCGGCTCGCAGCCTGTGGTCGGCGCTCAGTGGTCAGCGTATTGACTATGCGCTTGTGGCAAATCGCTCATCGGAAATCATCGTAGTACCTGCAAATGAATTCCAGCAACTCGTTAATCGCTCCCCCGGGGGTCACCGTATTCGCGCTGCAATGAGTAATCTGCAAAACTTGCCTCGCTTGGCGGAGGGACTTAAACCTTCTTTTAACCCTTTTACTTGGAAGACTTTGCTCTTTTTGCCGCAGTTTGCCTTTGAAAAGGCTTGGCAAATGGACGCCGATTGTTTTGTTGTGGATTTTCAGGACGCGGTTCCATTGCCTGTGAAAGCGGCCGTTCGTGAAGGGCTGAAAACAGCACTTATCAAAGGAGATTTGGGCGACAGACCAATTGTGGTCAGGATTAATGAGAATGCGATACCGGATGAGCAACGGTTGGATTTGGATGCCGTTGTGGGATTGGCGGGTGTAACAGCATTGATACCAACGATGACGGAACGCGCGGAAGAGTTGGATGCTTTGCATCACGAATTATTGCGCAGAGAGCGCTTGATGGGCTTAAAGGAAGGCAGTACGAAATTGCTTCCGCTGATAGAAACACCCGGAGCTATTCTGCGTGTTGATGCCATAGCTCAGTCGGGTGGTGGTAGGATTATCGGCATTTTACTTGGACACGGTGATTTATTTCGGTTGACAGGCGCGATACCTCACGGCAATACAACGATGGACTATCCGCGCAATGCAGTGTTGTTTGCGGCTAGAGCCAACGGCATTGCTGCGTTTGACACCCCCTACACGAAAGTGTCGGATGTGATTGGTTTGGAGCGGGAAGCTCGTGAAGCTAAGCGACATGGGTTCGATGGCAAGGCCTGTATACACCGTCATCAGCTTGCGGTAGTGAAGCGTTGTATGCTTCCTTCAGCGGAGGAAATAGCTTGGGCGGGCCGAGTTGAGCTGGCGCGAAAGGAGGGCCTTCTAGATACGCTTGCGAAAAAACTCAACGAGCAAGGCAAAAAAGAAAAAGGGAATCGACAAACTGACGGTATGGCGCTCGTGGACGGACAACTGGTTGGTCCTCCACACATCAAAGCAGCACAGCGCATTCTGAATATTTCGACGGGTCGCGATTTACCGGCAGCGGGAAGAAAGGGACGCGCCGTTCACCATCGCTCCGATGCAGAAATACAACCGGGCGCGATTATCGGAAACCCTTATGAGTTAACGGTCACCGAAGGCATGCTGGATTTATGGCTACAATCGTTTTATACGCATAATCCTTCAGATACGAGCGGTGTTTTTGCACAGGAGATCAAGGGCAACAATGGTGGCACCATGGCGGTTCCATTCATGATGGCTCTTTACCTCTGTGTCTCCATGTCGGATACCCACGGCGCTATTTATCACTTGGGTTTCCGTAATGCTCAGATAATCTATCCAATACACACAGGAGATACCGTTCGACAAAAAATTACGATGTTGAGTGTTCGAAACACGGCTGACGGTAAGCGATCGGTGGTAACAACACTGCGCGAATTGGTGAATGTTGAATCGGACGAAGTTGTTTTCAGAACAGAGAAGATGGAGTTGTATGCCGCTCAGCGCGCGAACTTCGGTTCGCACGAGACGACGCCTGATTACACCGCCAACCTAAACGGAGAGAATTGTTTTCGCGATTCTGCAGTCAAAGGTTGGTTGAAGGCGAGAAGCTTGCGTTTAAACTGGGCGGGTTACACCGGATCGCGTCTAAGGGTGAATAAGGATGAAGTATTGTTGCACTCCTTTGCGCGCCCTTTAGGTGTTAGTGCCAACCTCGCGTTGTCAACCCGATTTCTGGTTACGCACCCGATTCATCTTGATCATCGGTTGTATGACCAAGGTGAAGGACTAGGCGTTGTGGTCAGCGGAGGTTTGGTCATCTCACTTATTTTAGGTGCTGCAGCGCGCGATTTTAGTCACGTGGCATGGGAAGAATTGATTGCAGCCAACAACGTCCGCACGGTTTCCCCCAATGAGACCGTAGGCGCATTTTCAGTCATCATTGATCAGCAACCTTATCCTGGAAATGACGCATTGGAGGTGTTGGTGGTTAAGACGATTGGCGTGAAGAGTATTTCACCGACGATGGATATGAGCGAATTAATTATTCCGGATGCCTTGTTGAAACCCATTGTGGGTGGGGGCAGCAAGTACGACGATTTATGCAAGGCATTTCACATTCCGGCGCTGGAGGGTAAGGTTGTTGGAGAGGTGCTGCGCAGAGTGGTGAGAGAGATAGCCAAATAGTTAACCACGAATACCGCGGTGAACGATTTCAGTCAATGACACAAACTCAGGAACACCCAATTGCTCCGGGCGTTTATCCCAGAGCGAAGATGACGTGTCCACTTTCCCTTGCGTGAGACTTTTCAATGAGTTGCGCAGTGTTTTGCGCCGTTGATTGAACGCTGTTTTGACTACTTGTTTGAATAGCTTTTCATCACAACCGAGAGTAGTTCCGAATTTGCGTCGCATACGAATAACACCACTCTTCACTTTGGGTACTGGTATGAATTCGTTTTCATCAACCGTAAAGAGATATTCTATGTCGTAGTAGGCCTGTGCTAAAACGGAGATAATGCCGTAGTCCTTATTACCGGGCGAACCGGCGAATCGCTGCGCCACTTCGCGTTGAAACATACCTACCAGTTCGGGTACCTGATCCATGTGATCCAGCACTTTGAATACAATTTGCGATGAAATGTTGAAGGGGAAATTCCCAACGACTGCTATAGGCTCAGCAAAGAGTTTGCCCAACGGCATACGCAAGAAATCCTCCTCATAGATGCGTCCTCGCAGCGTGGGAAAATGAACGTTTAGGTAATCAACGCTTTCACGGTCTATTTCAACTACATGGGTTTCAAATTCGGTCCGCGCCAATAAAAATGTAGTGAGTGCGCCCATCCCTGGGCCTATTTCAAGCACCTTTTTATACCCTCCGTGAAGCGTAATGGAATCGGCCACACGGGCACAAATTCCATTGTTCTTTATGAAATGTTGACCGAGTGCTTTTTTTGGTTTAACGTTCATGCCTGTTTCAAAGCTCGAAAGATATAGCCTTGTGAGCTCAGTTCGCGCAGCGTGCCTTCCAAAGCAAACAACATATTGCGTTTGGCTTTCTCACTGTCGTGAAATACAATGATGCTTCCTTGCTTGGCATGCGTGAGCACATGCGTAAGGCATCTCGTTGGTTTGATTGTTTGATCAAAATCAGCACTCAGTACATCCCACATGACAAGAGTGAATTTTTTCTTTAGGGCCGCTACTTGGCCGGGAGTTATGCGTCCGTAGGGTGGCCGAAATAATTGGGAATGTATATGCTCCTTCGCCCTCAGTATGTCGCGCAGATAAGAAAAAATAGGCGTTTTCCAGCCGTCTGGATGGTTGAACGTGTGGTTGCCAACGCTATGGCCTTCCCGGAGAATACGATTGTATATGAACGGGTATTGGGTGACGTTTTTTCCAAGGCAGAAAAATGTTGCTTGGGCATGGTAGGTGTGTAAAAGATCCAACACCAATTCCGTAACTTCCGGCGTTGGTCCATCGTCGAACGTGAGAAAGATTTCTTTTTCAGATGTGTCGATGTGCCAAAGTAAATCTTTGGCCAATGGCTTGAGAAGTTCGGGTGTTTTTACGAGATACATCAGTCGAGGGGATGTGCAAGAACACAACTCGCTTTGGCCGCAATTAATCCACCATAGTAATCAAACGCTTCCAAAAGGACTACATATATTCCGATGGGCGCTTTCTGCCGGTCATCCCCAAGGCCATCCCACGAAACCGTGCCATCCGCTCCCCACAGCGTGTTTTCCATTACGTGTCGCACCAGTCTTCCTTCGCTGTCATAGATGGTCAGGCTCGCTACATATCCCTCAGCGGATGGTTTTATGGTAAAGTTCACTACATCGTTATACCCATCATTGTCGGGCGAGAAAACCTCTGGAGAAACCTCTAGTAATTCGCTTATTGCTCCGAGCACAACACGTTGTGAGTTTTCGAAACCGGGTGTTGCGAAACCGGAGATCTCAGATGCACTGTGCCAATTGGTCTTGTCCGAGGTACTGCGGTCGTAGGATAGCCGTTCCAATGAAACACCGTCTGTGCTGTTGAGAAGTGGGAATTGAAAATCGGCGTTGTAGGCTAGCTGGTCGCAAACATCTCCGTTGGGCAAAAGCAAAAACACCTCGTCTTCAGTAGAGAAGTCGGCGAGCCCTTCAACATCCCATGTGCGCGAAGTAGCAGTGTTCGGGTAGTAGAATGGTAAGGTGTTTCTGCTTTGTGTGAGCACCAGAAATTCACCCGGAAAAAGAAGTAACTCACGGTCGGTGATGAGGTCGGCACTATTCATCTCACCCGATGTGGCATCAGCAATTTTGCAACTATCAAGGCTGATAGGATGGGTCGATCGGTTATAAATTTCAATGAAATCTTCGCCACCTTCCAATGGGTTGTAAAGAACTTCATTGATGATGAGGTCGCCTGCTACGGGTGATTGGGCAAGTGCAAAAGCACCACTTATCGCTGAAGCAACATTGCCCCAACAATCTGTCGCTCCTTGCAGAGTGAATGAATACACGCTTTCTGCGCTCATAGTGCCGTATGTCATTACTAATTCATTGCGTTCTGTGCCGGTTACTATGGCCGAGGTTGCATCGGTGGGAATGCCATTCACTGTCCATTGAAGAATGTCCGGCCCGGGAGTTTCCAGAGGCTCATTGAATACGAGCGTCATCCCATTGGCTGGTTCGGCAAGAACAAAAAGCAGTTGAGGCGGCGAGGAATCGGCAGTTCGGTCGAGCACACTGTTGCGTTTTCCAGCAGTGCTCCCTTGCGCACGCACACATGCTTTCCAATTATCGTAGCTGTTGCAAGGGTCTTCCGGATTCACTCGCTC
>CAMBPD010000089.1 GCA_945869405.1 Chryseobacterium gleum
TCCAAACCCAACGAATGGCAGCAGAGAAGTCGTTGTTGAAGCCAACGGAGTCCTCATGTCGAGCATACGCGTTTACGACGCTATTGGCCGTATGATGATGAGTATTCGTCATAACGGAAAAACTGCATTGCTTCCATCAGACACATGGAGTCCTGGCTTATACTCCATCGTGATTCAAACAGTAGGACAACCGATTGTAAAATCCCTAATAGTCAACTCCGGAGATTAGTAAAAAAGAGAAATCAAAAAATATTTGAAAAAGCCGCCCCAACTTTACGGGCGGCTTTTTTGTTTTACCCCCATGGCGAAAGAAACCATTGTCGTTCCGAAATACCTGGCACAACGCATTGCGGAGGGCGAGCACCAAATGCTCGACTTCAAATTTGCTGTGAACGACGGTCGAAAAATTGCGATAACACTGTGCTCCTTCGCCAATACCGATGGCGGCACGCTGCTCATTGGTGTGAAAGACAATGGATCAATAGCAGGAGCCAAGTTACAGGAGGAAGAACACATGATTCAGGCAGCAGCGACGATGTACTCAAAGCCGCCCATAGCTTACACCACGCAAGGTTGGCGCGCAGGCGATAAATACGTGCTTGAGGTAATCATACCAGCATCGCGCTATAGGCCGCATTTAGCGGTAAACGAGATTGGTGAATGGAAGGCATTCGTGAGAAGGCACGACCAAAATTTCCCTGCTCCGGGTGTTTTGATGCAATACTGGAAAAGCGACCACACACCCATGGTTGAGAAGTACTTCCATACCGAGAAAGAAAAAAGACTCTTCGAGGCGCTTTCCCACAACGAAGGATACACGGTGAGTCAGTTGTCAAAAATGAGTCACATTCCACGCGCTATTGTTACTACGCTTCTTGCTCGGCTTCTGAGATGGGAACTAGTTTCTATGGACTTTGATCAGAACATTGCACGCTTTCGTTCTAAGGAGTAATAGTGAAGCAAGAACAATGAACGCCTCAGTAGGTACGACAACAAGCGCATCTTGCTTTGGCTTATCAAGAACTGGTTGTTCGCCGGTGGTATGAGCGTTCCCAGAGTTTACTACCTCTATGAATTCTCACGATGGTCGATGATCGGTAGTTACAACTTCACCAGGGTGTGCTGAGTAACTCCACCATCTGTTCTCACGCGCATGAAATAAACCCCTGTAGCGTCTTCCATTTGCATTTCATAGCGCGTAACGGATGGAGTTGCAATTTGACATACCATCACACCGGACGCATTCCATATTTCTATTTGGCGTATGCGTGTGGTTGATTGAACAAAGACACGATCGGTTGTGGGATTAGGATATACCGCCACCGCCACCTGTTCAGTTTCATGAATCTCTGCTATGGGAATGGTGAACTGCAAACAAAACTCGCCGGTTGTTAGCGGCATTTCCGGACTACCAAAACCACTATAGTTGAAACCGTCGACCGCTAAATAATACGTAGCGTCCTCCTGTAGGTAGGTATTTATTCCGGACCAGTAGTTAAATGTGGCCGAGTTAATATCCTCATTGCAAGCCACCGCGGTTAAGCTATCGCACTCGCCTTTGAAGAGAATCATCTGCGTATCTTGAGACAGAAAATTAAGATTTGAATCACATGCCAACGACTCAATCGAGAGAGGGCCTTCCGAGCCCTGAAAAAGAAACCATACTGTAGCGTCTATTTGCGGTGAACTACCGTCTGCGTTTCCGCCCAAATCATCTAACCAGCAACCCGTTACAGCCTGAATATCCAAGTCGTTTCCGGTGGCCAATTCATTTGTAAAAGGGCCTGCCAGTGAAGCCATGGAAGAACCATTTACATACTGTTGAACATCAATAGCACTGGAGCAAATATCATTCGTTGGCTGGGCAATTACGACTGGAGACAGCATCAGAAGCACAAGACTTGAAAGCGTTAATTGAAGACATGAAGGAGTGCGCATATTCTACAAATTGAACTGCGAGCAAAGGTGCTAGCAAGCGGTGCAAATGTAGCAAGCGACAGACAGATATCAAGGTTGCTCTTGGTAATCGGGAAGCTCCTCCTCATTGCCCACGGCAGTGTCATTGCTCAACTCCTGACCCTCCGTATTTTGCTTTTGCAGTGACCAGCTATCGGTGGCAGTCGTTTCCAACCAAACCCTCCCAGACTTTCTGAACACTTGTATGTACAACCCCAATTCGTTCAGGAAAATACTTTCCAACTCGTGAACAGTCATTTCTAATGAAATAGCAAGGAAGGATTTCGTCAACGCAGGATTGCACGAATCCACTGTTCGCTTAGGGTTAATCATGAATTGTTTTTCTGTTGGACCCCCTCTTTCGTGCGGTCGTGAAAAAAACTCAAGTTTCAAATAGGGAAAGGTGGCATTGAAACTTTTCTGAAGAACCTCCAACGTGTCATTGGAGCGGATGTGGATTCTCATGGCTTGAAGTATTAGGCTGAATGAAGATTATTTAGGGTCGGTAAGAACACGGCTCACCACCGGAATATGGGAGGCATGAACAATCAATACATCCGTTCTAAAATCTACCGCCATATCCGCAGCGAAACGGAGAGCATTCCAAGAATCGGGTGTATAATCAGTTGCGGCAATTAGTGTTCTCATGGTTGAGTAATGTTACGAGCAAGGTCAAAAAGAAAAAGCGTGGCCGAATTGACCACGCTCAAAGTATTCACTGATTAATCTCAGAACGGCAAGAACTTAATTGCGCATTTTCTCCAACGCCTGCGGGTTTACCAGGGTGATACTCGACCCTGAAATCTCGATGTGTCCCTCCGCTTTAAAATCACTCAATGTGCGAATAAGCGATTCAGTTGCGGTACCCACCATATTGGCTAGGTCTTCACGAGCAATAGCCATGGTAAACGGCTTATCACTTTTCAGGTTGTGGTAACGCACACGCAATTCCAACAATGCCTCTGCTGTGCGTTTACGGACACTGCTATAGGCAAGAGCAATCAATTTATCATATTCGCTTTGAAGATCGCCCGTTAGCATGCGCACAAACTGTTGGGTAACGAGGGGATGAGTGAGCAATTTATAAAAATCTTCAATCGGAAAGATTGTTATTTCGGACTCTTCAATGGCCTCCGCGCTCAATGAATGAAACTCGTCTTCTAACAACGCCTTGTAGCCAAAAAATTCACCGGGCTGAAGCATCTTAATAATTAATTCTTTTCCGAGCTCATGACTCTTGTATAGCTTCACCTTCCCTGAATTGAGCAAATACAAACCCTGAGGCGTATCGCCTTCGGCGAATATTATGTCACGCTTTTTGAGATGCTTTATCTGCTGGCGACTGGATATTTTGGCGATATCTTCAACTCCTTGGATGTTACCAATCAACTGTGTAACGCCATCGCGAGTCGGTTGAATGCCGCATCTAATTGCATCCACCTTGCGCAAACGACTTTCCACAGCATTGAGCAACTCGATGTCGTCGAATGGTTTTGTTACATAATCATCGGCTCCCATTTCCATTCCCTTACGAAAGTCTGAGCGCTCAGCTTTAGCGGTTAGGAAGATGAAAGGAATTGCGGCAGTATCAGGATTCTTGTTGAGCATATGGAGCGTGCCATAGCCATCAAGCACAGGCATCATGATATCACAAATCACTAAATCCGGTTTATTATGCACCGCAAGTTCCACACCCTCTTTGCCGTTTTCTGCTGTCAACACTTGATAGCCGGCGAGCTCAAGAATTTCCGCAGTGTTTTCGCGAATCTGCGGGTTATCTTCGATGAGTAGGATTTTTTTCATTGCGTAAACGAATTTATTTGGGTAAGCTTATAAAAAACGTAGAGCCCTTGTTGAGCTCGCTAGTGCATGTTATAGTCCCATTCATGAGTTCCAGATATTTGGTCACTATGTTTAGCCCCAAACCTGTGCCCGGAATACCATTGGCATTTTCGCCCCGAAAAAAACGACCGAACAAATTCACACGGTCAGCAGCTGAAATGCCAATACCCTGATCTTTGACGGCTATGATAATTTCTGTTTCACTAAAATCAATATTCACATCAATGACAGCTCCTTCCGGTGAGAACTTTATTGCATTTGACAATAAATTAAACATCACATTTCGGAGTAACTGCTTATCGATCATGGTCGGATATGCCCCTCCATTGTATGTTATTGATTGTCCACTGCGCACAATTGAATTTACATCGGACACAACATCCTTCACTAAGGCAAACACGTCGTGTAACGCAGGCTTTGCTGCCATCTTACCCTCCTCCAGCTTTCCCAACGACAAGAAGTCATTCAAAATTTCTGTGAGCCCACTCACTGCATTTTTTATTTTTAAAATGTGCTTCTCACGCCTCTCCTGGTCGTCAGCACCAGCATACTTTTGAATGAGCGAAACACTGCTTAATATCGTACTAAGTGGAGTGCGAAACTCGTGAGAGGCTGTCGAGATAAATCGTGACTTCAACTCATTCAGTCCCTTTTCATTTTCCAACGCTTGCGATAAATCGTCGCGAGAAACCTCCAAATCATGCAGGGCTTCTTTAAGCACTAATGTTCTTTCAGCCACTTTCTTCTCAAGTGATTCATTGAGCGATTTCAACTCACCGTTCATACTGTGTATCCGAGCCTGTTGGTCGGCTCTATCCGATATATCAATAACAAAAGCGATGACAAAAACAGCATTATTAGAATTGCAATAACTCAAGCTAATTTCAATCGGAAACTCAACACCGCTTTTCCGTTTTCCATGCAACGTCATTTTCTTCCCCATTGGCCGCCGAACAGAGTTCTTCATATAATTCTGCCGATACTCCTCAAGCTTGAGCGAGATCACAGATGGGATAAGCGCCTCTATAATCTTGCCTTTAAGTTCCTTGGCATCGTACTCAAACATCTCTCCCAATTTCGGGTTCGTTAAAAGAATGTGACCCGAACTATTCACAATCAAAACACCTTCATTTACATGATTAAAAATCGTTTCAAAACTGATATCTGACTCTATAAATGATTCCATAAGATTGTCTAAAATAATCCGAAAAACGGCATCGACGGCAACTGTTTTTGATGAGGTTATTGACTGTACTTCAAAAAAAAGAAAAGGCCGCCCGCATTGAAGGGCGGCCTCATCCTAATCACCACGATTTATGAAATCTTGATCAGCTTTTTGCCAATCGACTTAGCCTCCTCACGTTTGGGGAGCGTAAGCTTTAAAATACCCTGTGCATACTTGGCGTCAACACCACCTGCAATAACCGACTTTGGCAATCAGAATGAACGCTTGAAGGAAGACGTCTTAAATTCTTTTCTGTGATACTCATCGCCTCTTTCCTACTCCTGTTCGTCGTGCTGCCCTTCTACGGTTACAACATCCTCTTGAACTTCCACCGTAAACTCATTTTTGTCCACTGCAAGCGCGGCTAACTCAATACTATATTCATCAGCCGTTGGCAGAACGTTGGCATTGGGCACCGCTTCGGATCCACGGAAGGGTCATTAACTCGTCATCAAGAAATCCGTCATTAAAGAAATCTGTAAACAGTCCAGAGGTGCTAAAACCAGGTTTTGATTTGATTAGTGACATAATTTTGTTTGTTTTGGTTCGAATAGTTTTTCGATGGACAAATGTTCATCGAGTGGCGGCAAATATTTGTGTACTGCGTCAGCTGCTTGTATGAGTTAAATCAGTACGTGTATAGCCCATGTTATAAACCAACATTACCGGAAAACATGACAATTACAGGCACTCCTGAGCTGAAACGATTGATTACTTTTACGCAAAACAAAAGAGATGTTCAAACGAATCGCAATCGCACTGCTCATTCTATCTGCAATGAATGGCAACGCACAGACCGAAGTGAAAACTATCGAATCAAAGATTACAGACGTAACTGTATTCATGTCTGGAGCACAAATAAGTGAAACCGGATCCATCGCCTTGAAAGAAGGTGAAAACCAACTTCGTATTGCAGGACTTCCAGCACAACTCGATGCCAATTCTATTCGTGTTGAAGGCAACGAGTCGTTTACAATTCTCGGAGTTCGGCATCAAATAAATTATATGTCCGACGCTCGACAAACCCCACGACAGCGCATTTTGCAAGACAGCTTAGAAGAAGCACAATTCAAACAAAAAGAAATGGCTGCGCTGAAAGATGTACTGGTGCAAGAGAAACAAATGCTCGAGTACAACCGAACGATAAAAGGCGACAACACCACGCTCATCGCAGAAGACCTCAAGGACATGGCCGACTTCTTTCGTTCACGACTAACCGAGATTTCTTACAAATACCTTGAGCTAGAGGAGAAGCAGCGCATAAACAACAATGAAATCAGCAGACTCCAGAACACGCTCAATAGCATGAACTCCAAGGCGAATACCAATCCGAGTGAAATCATCCTTGCGCTTAATGCGTCAAAGCCTGGCTCTACCTCCATCCGAATATCGTATTTCGTGAGTAACGCCGGTTGGAATCCAGTATATGATTTACGAGCAGAGGACGTTAATTCCCCTATAGCCTTTACCTACAGAGCCAAGGTTTTTCAGAGCACAGGCAGCGACTGGAAAAATGTAAACCTTACCATCTCAACGGGCAATCCGACAGTAGGTGGTCAAATACCAACTCTATACCCTTGGTTTTTGTATCAAGCACCGGTCTATCAGGATGTGACAATTGAAGGCAAAACCCGCCGCCCTATGATGGCCAACCAAACGCCCTCTGTTGCCGCATACGACGACGTACAGCAAATCCAATCCAAGTCGAGTGCCGACTACGTGACCGTGCAACAAAACACCGTTAACACAGAATTCAAAATTGCCATTCCGTATAGTATTCCCAGCGACAATGTTCCTTACGATGTAGCAATGAAAACCGAATCATTAAAAGCGAGTTACGCATACATCACCATTCCGAAACTCGATAACGATGCTTTTCTCAAGGCACGCGTGAGTGACTGGGCTCAATACTCGCTCCTTCCCGGAGAGAGCAACATCTACTTTAAAGGCACTTTCGTAGGGAAAGGCTACATCGACCCCACGCAAGCCAATGACACACTAGACCTCTCGCTTGGTCGCGATCGAGGTATAAACGTTACACGGGACATGCTCAAAGACTTCTGCAAAAGCAATTTATTAGGCAACAAAAAAACAACAAGCAAGGCCTACGAAATCAGTATCCAAAACAACAAGAGACAGAGCATTGAATTGATCATCGAGGACCAAGTTCCTGTATCACAAAACGGCGAAGTAACCGTTGAATTAGAAGAGATAAGCGGAGCCACACATGACCAGAACACAGGAAAACTCATTTGGAAAACGGTTGTTCAACCCGGAGAAACCATCAAAAGACAAATTCGGTTTACGGTTACCTATCCAAAAAAGATGAATGTTTTGGGATTATAAACCCATGAAGGACATTGAGACACGTGAAGACATCGCAACACTTGTTGACGCATTTTACGCAACTGTGGTAAATGACGAACTGCTGCGCCCATTTTTCGCTGAAATCAATTTTGAAGAGCACAAGCCACGTATGGTCCACTTTTGGTCGTTCGTACTGCTCGATGAGCCCGGTTACACGACCAATATTTTCGACAAGCACGCACATCTACCTTTGACCTCCATTGCCATGCAACGCTGGACCGAGCTTTTTGAATTACACGTAAAAATGCTTTTTGAAGGCGATAAAGCATCACAAGCTGTGTTGCGGGCAAAAACGATCGCATGGACATTCAGTGAAAAGATGAAACTCAAATGAATCGCCGGAAGTTCATTGTGCAGAGCGGTTGGGCCGCCTCGGGAGCTCTTCTATTTCCAAGCCTCCTCTCGTCGTGCAAGCAAAGCGACCTCTTCGAAAAAAACGATTTCAACGGAAGTGTGCTCATCATAGGTGCGGGTATTTCAGGTTTGTATGCAGGGGAACTCTTAGCCAAGCAAGGAATAGATTTTCGCATCCTCGAATCGCAAGCGAAATGGGGTGGCCGCTTGCGATCGCTTCCCCAAGCTGAGGGCTCTCTAAAGACATCTGAAGAACGTCATATACATGGTCAGTTCAGTGCGTTATTCGATCTTCTCAAGCATCAACAAGCAACACTTTTAGCAGAAACCAAACGCGACAGATACTACTTCAACGGAACACTTCAATCTGCAGAAGAAGCAGCACAAAACTCCTTCTTCAACGACATGCTGCAAGCAGTAGCCAACTTGAATGAATATAATGGTGCAGAGGCAACAGCACTGGAATACTATACTTCACTTAATCTTAGCGACAACATCGCTCACATCTATAATGTTTTGGCCGGGCAGATTTATGGTACATCTGCAGATCGCATAAGCGCAATCGGTGTGAGCAACCAGCACCAACTATGGACAGCAGGCGACACTTCCTACACCCTAAAAACCACTGACCTAGAAGACGCCATTTCAGCAAGTATGGCCAATGCCCTATTGAAGGTGCAATACAACAGCAGAGTTGCGAGCATCGACTACAGAGAAGCGACCATTTTAGTGACCGACACGAACGGCCAAAGCTACTCATGCGACAAAGTGCTCATTACACTGCCACTCGACGTTTTGAAGAGTGGAAGTATAGAGTTCCTACCCTCTCTAAACACGTCTAAATCGCAAGCTATAGAGCGCATTGCAATTGACCATTCACACTGTGCTTCCTTTCAGTTAGACACGCCGCTATGGCCTGCGGGAACGACGCGACTCATCGGGCCGGGCGCAGTTCAATCTTTCGAAGTGAACGATAGTGGATTTATTTACGCTGAAGCCTCTGGCACACAAGCCGACCAAATCTCAGCGCAGTTTGGTGACCCGTTGAATATAATAACCAATCAATTAGAGTCGCTGCTACCTGGAGTTTCTAATCATATACAGGAATCCGCATGGCATCAGTGGCCTGGCAATAGGTCATACGACAGTGTTGCTTCACAGAACCACCGCAACAACCTTGCTCAACCCGAACAGGGAAAGATATACTTTGCTGGAGAAGCCACTCATGGGGGCGGGCATCACGGCACATTGCATGGAGCAATGGAATCTGCGCTTCGTGCAACCCTAGAAATCCTTCAATACAAAACCGCATGAAGTATTGGAGCGCACTAGCTGGAGCCCTTATTTTCTTGGTAACCTTGGCGCGCTCACAGCCCGTCATTCAAGTGGAAAGTGGCTATTGGCATTTCCCCCTTATCGACGACATCGTTCAGACGTATCAATTTTCGCATCCGTGGAATGAAGAGACTATTGTGCCACTCGGTATTTCGGCAGGTGCAGCAGCAGGCTGGAATCAACAAGTCTATGCACCACGAGGGCTGCATGCGCTTGGGTTGGTTCATTACAGGTATCAAACCACCGCTTGGGAAAGTAGTAGCAACGCTCTGACGGCAGCATTTCACACCCTATCCGCAGACATTCACCTACGCACACATCCTCGTTGCCTTTTCAAACAAGTACAAAACACAGGGCCTATGGGCACTCGCTGGTATGTACAGCTTGGAGGCGGCATGGAATGGAATCTTCCCTTGGCTGTAAAACATGGAGAAAAGGTAACGCTTGCCGGCAATGCTCCTTACACAACCATCTCTCGAAACCTCAAGATCGCAATGAGTTCAGGATGGCACACCTTATCCATCGGACCTCTTATTCTCACCCTAGAGGCAGGAGCAAGCTTCTATCCACAGTTTCGCTTAGAGGGATTCGCAACAGCTATCAACGGTCATAATGAAATGCAACTCGCAGAAGTTGCAAAAAACGTATGGCTCATGCAAGGGGCAATACGATTAACCTACTCTAAAGCCAAGAAAAATTGGTGGGATGCGCCGCGCCAAGGAGACAAGTCGTAATTCAGCAAAATTTGTCAACAACACCCCCATACACTAAGGCCGACAACTACCTTTGAGCAGCACGTTTTCGTCAAATTACCACAGCGTAATTGATTATGACGTCGACCTAAACCGCCTACTTCATGTTTCTCATATTCGATACCGAAACCACGGGATTGCCCACCAATTGGAAGGCCCCACTAACCGACTTTAACAACTGGCCGCGGGTGGTGCAAATTGCTTGGCAACTGCACGACGTGTCGGGCCGATTGCTTTCAGCAAAAAGTTTGATTGTGAAGCCGGAAGGATATTCCATTCCGTTCAATGCAGAAAAAGTGCACGGCATTTCTACTGAGCGAGCACTTCGCGAAGGATCATTGCTCAGTGAAGTAATTCAAGAATTCATGCTGGATGTTTCGGCTTGCACCTACATCGCAGGTCATAACATTGAGTTCGATTTAAATGTGATGGGCTGCGAACTATTACGCAGTGGGCAACCCAATAGACTGACCGAAAAAAAATCGCTCGACACCAAAGACCTTTCAACCAATTTCTGTGCGCTTCCCGGGGGGAAAAATGGAAGGTTCAAATGGCCAACGCTCACGGAGCTGCACCACAAACTTTTCAACGCACCCTTTGCAGAGGCGCATGATGCCGCATACGATGTGGATGCAACAGCAAAGTGCTTCTTCGCTTTGCTGTCGACTGCAGTAATCCGCATTGAAGAAATTGCTCACACAGATACGATTCACTACGAGGCTCCCGCATTGGCGGCTTCCAACTTCAAGGCCGTTGCGAATCAACAACCAACAGAAATAAACCAACAGCAAAGCGGCGAGGTTAATCCGGAGCTCCAAAGTCTCGCAGATCAATTCGTTCACCTACATGTGCACAGTCAATACAGCTTGGGCATCATGCAAAGCACATCCGATATCGCAGGGCTCGTCAAAATGGCAAAGAGTTGGTCGAATGAGAACAGCGCTGCTGCTTTGGCCCTCACCGACCACGCCAACATGATGGCTGCCTTCCAATTTGTGAGCAGCTGCCAGAAACAAGAGGTAAAATCGATCGTCGGATGCGAGGTGAACTTGTGCCGCGACATGCACGACAAGAAAAACCAGGACAACGGATTTCAAATAGTCCTTCTCGCCAAAACAAAAAAAGGCTATCACAATCTAGCGAATCTTTCATCGCTTGCGCATACGCAAGGTTCCTACTACGTTCCAAGAATTGACCGCTCTGCCTTACTGCAATTCAAGGAAGACCTCATTGTTCTTAGCGGCGGCATGCATGGCGAGATCGCATGGAAAATACTTAATGAAGGGGAAGAGAAAGCAGAGGAGGCATTTACGTGGTGGAAAGAACATTTCGGCGAAGACTTTTATGCAGAGATTATGCGCCATGGCATAGAAGAAGAAAACCACGTAAACAACGTACTCATAGAACTCTGCACCAAGCACCGGGTGAGTTATGTGGCAACCAATTCTTCTTATTACACTGAGCAGAAAGATAGTGAAGCACAAGACGCCTTGGTATGTGTGCGCGAGGGAGAATTTGTTTCACGACCAAAAAAATACATTGGCAAACGCGGAAGAGAATTCCGACTAGGATTGCCCAATAACCAGTACTACTTAAAATCACCGCTAGAAATGGCGGAGATATTTGCCGATTTGCCCGATGCAATAACTGCATCGCGCGAGATTGCAGACAAGTGCGAGCGCTATAAACTCTCACGCGAGATACTCCTGCCCAAGTTCGATATTCCTCAAGAATTTCAAGACGCAGAAG
>CAMBPD010000090.1 GCA_945869405.1 Chryseobacterium gleum
GATGAGTGTAGCATTTGGTTTAATGCCGTTGTGCGGGGCGACGTGAACAGCATCGTAATGGGAAATAGAGTCAATGTTCAGGATGGTGCGGTGATCCATTGCACATACCAGAAGGCGGCCACAATCATTGGCCACAATGTGTCGATTGGACATAATGCACTTGTTCATGGCTGCACCATTCACGATAATGTGCTTGTTGGAATGGGGAGTATCGTGATGGACGGATGTGTTATCGAGAGTAACAGCATAGTTGCCGCAGGGGCTGTGGTTTTAGAGGGCACGCACATCGAGAGTGGGAGTATATATGCAGGCGTACCGGCCAAAAAGGTTAAGCAGATTAGCAAGGAGCTTTTCGAGGGCGAGGTGCAGCGTATTGCCAAAAATTATGTCATGTATGCCTCGTGGTACAAATAACCCTAAGAGCGTGAGCGAATCATATCTTCGAGGGCATCTATCCAATCGTCGCCGTCGTTGAGGCTTGGCACGAGTTGAATAGTTTCTCCGCCGTGTTTTACGAAAAGCTCTTTGTATTCTTCACCAATTTCAATTGTTGTTTCTAAACAATCGGCCACGAACGCGGGGGAAAAAACCAAAAGCCGCTTAACCCCTTTTTTCGCTAAATCAGTTATTACTGTATCGCTAAACGGTTCGATCCAGCCCCCGCCTAAACGCGATTGAAACGACACCGTGTAACGGTCTTGGTCAATACCGCATCGTTGAGCAATTTCCCTAGCTGTAGCGTAGCACGTGGCTTTGTAGCACAGTTTGTTTTCATCATTGATTTCGTGTTCGCACGAGTGGTTTTTACAAACACGGTCTTCATAGACCTTGTCGACCTGTCGCTCGGGCAATCCGTGAAAGCTAAAAATGATGTGATCGAATGATGGTAGGTCGAACGGCTTTGCTCTATTGGCAAAAGCCTGTAAATAGCCTGGGTGATCCCAAAATTGGTTGATGATTTGGACTTCTGGAAACACCCAAAGGTCGCGCAGGATGCGCATGCACTTATCAATCACAGACCCTGTTGAAGCGGAGGCATAATGCGGGAAAAGTGGAAGGATAATTAGCTTGTCGGGGCTCCACTTTAGAATGTCCGAAAAGGCTGATTCCAGCGACGGGTTCTTGTATCGCATCCCCAAGAAAATACGTGTTTCTGTCTCGCCCTTGATAAATCGTTTTTGAAGCTTGTCGCGGGTTTGGTGTCCGTAGTAAATAAGTGGAGAACCATTTTCGGTCCAAAGCTCTTCGTATATCTTGGCGCTTTTTCGGTGTCTAAACGGAACAATGATACCGTTTACAAGCACTTTACGACCCAGCCAATTGATGTCGATAACCCGGGGGTCATTCAGAAACTCGGTCAGGTAAGAATATACATCGGCGGGTTTTGGGCTATCAGGTGAGCCCAAATTGACCAATAGAACGGCGGTTTTACGGTGTTGCGACATGAGGAATAAACAAGCGAACGCTATAAATCGTTCGGGGTTAATACAGTTTGGATGCGTCTGTGCGAATAAAACGATTTACAGCATAGAGAGTGGCAATACCACTCAAGAACAATCCAATAAGTAATACACCACCGATAAGTGAAAGAAGGCGTTGTTTTTCCTGAAGAATAGTGATCATGTCTTGCAGCTCGGAACGAAACACGTAGAGTAAAACGAATAGAATTGCCAAAGCAAGCAGCGAGGCAAGAAACCCAAACCAAAGTCCACGACGTAAAAACGGCTTTTGGATGAACCATTGTGTAGCACCCACTAACTGCATGCTCTTGATTAGAAAGCGCTGCGAAAAAATAGCCAATTGAATAGTGTTCACAATAAGAACGATTGCAATGATGAGCAACACAATACCGATAAGAGAAATACCGAGGCTCCATTTTCCTAGGTTTGCATTCATCTGTCGGAGTAAGTCAGGTTGAAAAACGACCTCATTGATAGCGGTGTTTTTCTCGAGTTCCCCCACGATTTCAGCCAATTGTTGGTCTTCGCTAAATTCCGGTTTCACATGGATGTCGATGGAGGCGGGCAGCGGGTTGTAACCCAAAAAATCCACGAACTCTTCACCGAGTTCCTCTTGCATGAGAGCGGCCGCTTCTTCCTTGGATAAGTAGGAGGCCTCGGCCGTGTATGGCTCGCCCTCCAGGTGCTTTTTCAGGAGTTGAGCATCTTGTTCGGTCACGTCATTAGCAATCATGATTTGCACCACTACCTGTCCTCTGTAATGACCCGTTACCGCGCTACCCAGCAAAGAAACAATAAGTAAAGTGCCCACCAATACCAACACCAAGGTGATGCCGATAATGGTGGAAATCGAAGAAATCGTATTCGCAGATGTTTTAAACGGTGACTTATTCATTCAACGCTAAGTAAATTAACAAAGCAAGGCGTGTGCGCTACCGGCAATTGTCTTGTGAACAATGCCCTTTTGAATCATTCAACAGAAATCACAGACCCCTCAAAAAGAAGGTCTTCACCGGCTAGCGGATGATTGAAGTCGAGAATAATCGAGTTTAGTTTTACTTCACAAACCACCCCTTCAATGATGTCCCCTTCTGGACTTTCAAGGGGAATGATTTCACCTTCCTGCAACATTTCCTCATCAATCTCACCGTCTTCCAAAAACGTGCTTTTCGGATATTCAATAAAAAGGTTTTCTTGCTCGTCGCCATAGGCGTCGGCACAGGGAATGGAGATGGTAAATGAATCACCAGCGCTCAACCCAAGAAGAGCCTCTTCAAATTTGGCCAGCATTGCATCTTGTCCATAAACGAAGCGCATAGGGTCGTCGTTTCGTGTTTCTTCAATGAGTTCTTTTTCGTCGGCAACTACATACAAGGTGTAATGCACAGCAACATTTTTTCCTGGGGCTATTTTCATGGGTGCAAAATTGCCGCTTTTTCGGGTGAATAACCAAATTTTATGCGTGTAATATTCCTTTCTGGAATAAGGTGGTTTACGGCATCACATTACCTTGCAAAAAAATAGAGGGCATGCGAAATCTAAAACGATTCACGGTGTTTGTATTAGGGGTTATACTAGCGGCATGCGCAGCGCTTATTGCAACAGACAATGCGCATGTATTCTCCGGCTTACGGAAAACGTATTTGATGGGCAAAAAGACGCCAGACATTGATGACATGAACTATTTTGATGTGCGCGAAGTTGCCACATCGAACACACAACAAACCCTTATTTACTCGGGGTACAACCAAAGAAAACTGTCGGCGGTGGACCAAGCGTGGAGTGATTCAATGGGCACAACAGCCTTTTTGGTGTTCTGGCGCGATTCATTGGTTTATGAGGAGTATGCAGAGGGCGATGCCGCAACAAAAAGCAATTCGTTTTCAATGGCAAAGAGCATTACCTCGGCGCTTATTGGCAGGGCAATAGATGAGGGGTTTATTTCATCTGTAGACGACAGGGTCGGTCTTTACCTAAGTGCTTACAACCAGGGCGCAGACACAGCGCTTACGATTCGTCGCCTTTTAGAAATGACAAGCGGTATTCCTTTCGGCGAGAGTTACAGCAGCCCGTTTGGATATGTCGCGAAGTCTTATTACGGCAGTGATTTATCTGAGGCAACTCTTCGCTTTCATGTGGGCGAAGCACCGGGCACGCGTTGGGCCTATGAGGGCGGCAACACGGTCTTATTGGGAATGATTTTAAAACAAGCCACAGGGATTAGCCCTTCGGAGTTTTGCTCAACCCGGTTTTGGTCACCTATGGGCGCGGAACATGATGCGTTTTGGAATTTGGATGACGAAAACGGAATTGAAAAAACGTTTAGTGGTTTTTATGCGACCGCACGTGATTTCGCTCGCTTCGGACTTTTGTATCTAAATGACGGTATTTGGCGAGGCGATACACTGGTGTCGCCCGATTGGGTTCGTCAATCATTGACACCGCACTTAGTGCCTGATGAGGCCCATGTATCCTGCGAGTGGTATGGCTGGCATTGGTGGCTTGGCAACTTCAAGGGGCATTCGTTCTTTGTGAGTCGGGGATTGCGCGGACAGTATGTTTTGGGCCTTCCAGACTCGGAATTGATGCTGGTAAGACTGGGGCATGCGCAAGACAAGGCTCGCTTGGACCACATGCCTGTCGACCTGTATCGTTATATAAATATTGCACTGAATCTGGTGCCCACGAAAAAATAAAAAACATGAACAAGGACTTGCAAATTGAGGAGGTTAAAGGAGTTTACGTGGCGTTTTTGCCGAATCGCGATACATGGACAGTTTACATCATCAACAACAGACAAGAGCCAATAGATACGGTAATAGTGAACGCGTCGGGGGAAGGAAAACTAGAAGGCAAAGAGAAGCAGACTGCCACTCTAAGATTCCTGTTGAATGACATACCGGCCCTTAGTTTCAAGCCTTTCGAGTTGTTGTTGCCCGAATCACTAAAATTAAGTCACCGCTATTGGGTGAGCTATTATTTGGGTAATCGAATTTTCGATAAAAAGTTTATCTATACCCCGGAAATGTTCGACGATGATCTGCAAGATTTGCCGGTATTTGACTCACCGGGAATATTACTCACTTAAAAAACCCCCAGTATTATGTTGAATGAATTGCGTTTGGACGAGGTGTTGTTTCTAGACATTGAGACAGTTCCTCAGGAATCAACCTTTGACATGCTCGATGACGAGTTGAAGCAGCTTTGGACAGACAAGAGTCGGTTTTCCAGAGAAAAAAACGGCACCTCCATCGAAGCGAGTTATGGCGAAGCGGGGATATATGCAGAGTTCGGTAAAATCGTATGCATAAGTGTGGGGTATTTTGCCATGCGTATGCAAGAGCGGGTGTTACGCGTGACATCGTTCTATGGTCATGACGAGCGGAAGCTACTGGCCGATTTTTCGGAGTTATTGGAGACGCGCACCAACCACCCGTTTCGCATACTGTGCGCTCACAATGGCAAGGAGTTCGATTTTCCGTACTTGTGTCGGCGCATGCTCATTCACCGAATTCAACTCCCTGTTTTGCTCGATATCGCGGGCAAAAAACCCTGGGAGGTGGCTCATTTAGACACCATGGAGCTTTGGAAGTTTGGCGATTACAAGCACTACACATCTATAAAAATATTGGCGAAAATATTTGGCATTCCCACACCCAAAGACGATATCGACGGTAGTCAAGTACGCTCCGTTTATTACGAACAAGGCGATTTGGATCGCATAGAAATCTATTGTAAAAAGGATGTGGCAACCGTTGCGCGATTGCTGCAGTGCTACAAAGGAGAGCAGCCCGTAGGCGACGATCAGGTAGTGTATGTTTAAAACTGTATGAGCTGTATTCCGATGGTTATCGGATATACTTGGTCTCCCTTGTTTTTGCTGAACAATGGAGTAAGGGAGTACGCAAAGAACAGGGCGGATTTTTTATAGCCAACGCGGGCAGACAGATCGATAGTGAACGGATTCACCAAGAAGTCGTCTTTTTTTCGAGAGGTGAACTTCCCAAGTTCATTCTCCCATTTTTGTTTCGTGATGGTTGATGTAACCCAACCGCCAATAGCGCCTACAGCGAAAGAAAAATTCTTATTTATATCGTCTCGCGCGTTGATCTCGAGCATGAGAGGCACTTGAAGAACAGTGGTGCGCAGTTTGTTTTTAGTATAGTTGCGGGTTGCTTTATCTGGAACTGCCGCAGAGATACCGAGGACTTCAGACTCGAACAAATCGACGTTATTTGACAGGCCAAAACTGTTGTAGGAAATAGCGAAACCAGTATACACGCCAACGTAATCGTGATAGATCCGAAACTTATGCTCAAGCAAATTGAATCGCCAGGTAAGTGATTGATTGGTGCTAATGGAAAGCCATTCGGTGGCCGTATCTCTGGTTAGGCTTCCAGCCGCATCTATGAGTTGGCAGAACCCAACGTCTATGCCGGCAAAGTGTGTTAGCTCTTGTTTCTTTTCTTTGTCCAATTTCACGGGTTCTTGATAGGTCACTGAAGGTTGTGTTTCGGCTTTGTCGTTTGGATTGGCATCAATGACGATGATTGTTTTATCGCCAATGTCTATTTGGGTGGTGTCTGGCACTACTTGTGCTAGGGAAAAATGACCGCTAATTGTAATTAGAAGGCAAAAGATTCTAAAACGTATCATGAGTTTTTCATTAAGTTAACTATACTGTTGTTTATTGGTTGAGTTCTGCGGCTCAGGAGAATAATTTTGACAACGAGCAACCAAACGCAGTGCATAGGCTTCTTTTCTACACCAACAAATGTCGTTAGTACAAACATATAGAGCGCTATTACTTCGAACAGTTTTTCGGGGTTTATTCTTATTGATGTTCAGTGTAGTCGCACTGGGAGGAGTTACCGCCCAATCGAAGCCTGCGGTTTCAGTTCATGACCAGCCCAACATGGACGGCTTGGTAGAGGTGAGTTTTAAGATTGATGCGACGGGAATCATCCAAATAGTTCACATCGATTCAACAAGTCCGCAACTGACGGAATACGTGGTGAACAAGCTTGGGAAAATAAAGCTAACCAATGAAACGAAGTCAGACGGAAGAGTCATTACGTACCGTTTCATGTTCAAGAAGCAAGCATAAACTATCTTTGCGGCCCGCATGGATAGGGCAAAAACCGACATACGAACACTTTCGCTTGAAGAACTGACACGGTTTTTTGAGTTGCACGGAGAAAAAAAATTCCGCGCAAAGCAAGTGATGGAGTGGCTTTGGAAGAAGTCAGTTACTCGTTTCGAGGAAATGTCAAACCTGTCAGCCGGCACTCGGGAGTTGTTGCAAGAGCAATACGATCTTAGGGGAATAACTCTTGTTGACCAACAAATCAGTTCCGATAAAACGATTAAATGCGCCTTCGAAGTAGAGCCTGGAAAGGTCGTTGAAGGCGTTTTGATTCCAACGTCGTCCCGCATGACAGCATGCATATCATCTCAGGTAGGTTGCAGTTTGTCGTGCGCGTTTTGTGGTACCGGCCGATTGAAAATGTTGCGAAATCTGACCGCGGGCGAGATTTATGATCAGGTTGTTTACTTACGTAACCAAGCGCTGGAGCGCTACAACATTCCGCTTTCCAACATTGTGTATATGGGCATGGGAGAGCCGTTGCTCAACTACAAGAATGTGATGACCTCTATTGAAAAAATTACTTCACCAGATGGACTCGGAATGTCGCCTCAGCGCATAACCGTTAGCACAGCAGGCGTTGCCAAAATGATTACCAAGCTTGGCGACGATGCGGCAAAGTTCCACTTGGCACTATCCCTTCATGCTGCGAGTGATGAGAAGCGTGACCGAATCATGGATATTAACGAAAGCAATAACCTAGAGGCATTAGCCCAGTCATTAAGGTATTTCCACGACAGAACAGGCACACGGGTAACGTTTGAATATATCATTTTTAAAGACTTCAACGATTCGTTGAAGGATGCACATGATTTGGCTGATTACTGCAGGAATCTTCCAGTGAAAATAAATATCATCGAATACAACCCGATTGATGATGGGGAATACCAACAGGCAAGTCCTGAGCGTGTGGATGCTTTCGCGACTTTCCTTGAATCGAGGAATTTGGTAGTGAATGTGCGACGTTCTCGTGGCAAGGACATCGATGCTGCTTGTGGTCAGTTGGCCAACAAGAATGCCGCCTTGCTGAAAGACCAAGTAGTTCGAAAAGCCCGCTAATCGGCTTAACTTGGCCCTTTATTGTTTTCCCTATGACCAAATCAAACAAGCTTACCGCGTGGATTTTTGTTGCACTGATTGTGGGCGTTTTCACTGGTGTTTTACTTCATTCTTCTTACCCTCTTGGGAGCGACGGCGCTACTAACCCAGAGTTGCTGGCTGTACTGGATAATATCACGATTTTAACCGACATCTTTCTTCGGCTTATAAAGATGATAATAGCACCGTTGGTTTTTTCTACCCTTGTGGTGGGTGTGGCGAAGTTGGGCGACATCAAGGCGGTTGGTCGCATAGGCGGCAAGACAATGCTTTGGTTCATTTCTGCGTCATTTGTTTCGTTGTTGCTTGGATGTTTCCTGGTGAACATTTTCCAACCCGGCACGATGATGCAATTGGAGTTGCCGCCGGTGGATGCCAGCACGGGTATTGACAAGGCCGCCATGACTTTCAGAGGGGTGGTCACACATATTTTCCCGAAGAGTGTAATAGAGGCTATGGCAGCGAATGAGATTTTGCAGATTGTGGTGTTCTCTTTATTTTTTGGTGTGGCAACTGCTGCGCTTGGTGAAAAGGGGGAAATCGTCATCAAGGCGCTTGACGCCGTTGGCCACGTCATGTTGAAAATTACGGGATATGTCATGAATTTTGCCCCGTTAGCTGTTTTTGCTGCTATGACGGCTGTGGTTGCGAAGAAGGGATTGGGCGTGTTGGTTACGTATGGTGTGTTTATTGGGGAGTTTTATTTTGGTTTGATGCTTCTCTGGTTGTTGCTGTTGGTTGCAGCATACCTGTTGGTTGGGAAGCGAGTCAAAACGTTGATAAGTCGCATCAAGGAGCCGTTATTGTTGGCGTTTTCCACAGCGAGCAGCGAAGCTGCATTTCCCAAAACACTTGAGGAGCTAGAGCGTTTTGGTTGTAGCAAGCGCATTGTCAGTTTTGTATTGCCATTGGGCTATTCGTTTAATCTTGACGGGTCGATGATGTACATGACCTTCGCAAGTCTATTCATAGCACAGAGTTATGGTATTCATATGAGCTTCGACCAGCAAATAACCATGTTGTTGGTATTGATGATCACCAGTAAAGGCATAGCGGGCGTTCCGAGAGCCTCTCTGGTAGTAATTGCAGGAACGCTCTCATCGTTCGGCATTCCGGAGGCGGGCTTGCTGTTGTTGCTAGGGGTTGATCATTTGCTCGATATGGGTCGCAGTGCTACCAATGTTGTTGGTAATGCTGTTGCAACGGTTGCTGTGAGTAAGTGGGAAAAAAGTCTGGATCATTAGCACCTTAACCACTGACGGTTGTTTTTTAACGGCAAAGTCGCAACGAAAATTCTAGATAATACTTGCTTTTGAAATAGAAGTTCACCTGTTTCAAAAAACACTCTTGTTATTCCTTTGCGCCCCCGCGGTTAAAAAGACCCCCCGTTGTATTTTTGAGCCAAAATCGGAACCATGAAATTTGGCGTTGTCGTTTTCCCTGGAAGTAATTGTGATGAGGATTTAGTGTATACGCTTCGCGATGTGCTGCATCAGGATGTGGTAAAGTTGTGGCACAAGGAAACCAATCTTCAGGGTGCAGATTTTGTCTTTCTTCCGGGCGGGTTTTCGTACGGCGATTATTTGCGTAGCGGTGCAATCGCAAGGTTTTCACCCATCATGCATGAAGTGGTTGCTCACGCCAACAAGGGCGGGTTTGTAATGGGTATTTGCAACGGGTTTCAGATCCTGTGTGAGGCTAAGTTGTTGCCCGGAGCACTATTGCACAACGAAAGCCGCAAGTTTATCTGTAAGAATGTATTTCTGAAGCCTGTATCTAAAACCGCGTTGCCTACACGTGGACTCGATTTCGAAAAGGCCTACAAAGTGCCTATAGCCCATGGCGAGGGCCGCTTTTTTGCGGGAGACGAGGAGAGGAAGGAGATAATACAGAATGATCAAATTTTGTTTCGTTACTGCAATTTGGATAGTGAAACTAACGAGGAGTCCAATCCGAATGGTTCAATGCTGAACATTGCAGGGATAACCAATAAGCAGCGCAACGTTTTTGGTATGATGCCCCACCCTGAACGTGCTGCTGATTTTGAATTGGAGAACACAGACGGGCGCGAAATTTTTGAGAGTATTCTTCATGTGGTGAATGCGTAAAAGATCACAAACGCCGTGCGGCACGCGGCTTCTAACGGTATCTTAGCGAACTTTCGTTTTATAATGTTGTTTATCGCTTGCGTACGAGCATCTTACGTGCGCCAAAGATTTATGAATAATCCATACGTTCCGGGCCCATTGTTGGCCCAAATTCATACTCCAGAAGACATGCGCCGGCTATTAACGCCAGACCAGCTTCCGCAGCTCTCAAAAGAGCTAAGACAGTACATCGTTGACATCGTTAGCGAAAAGGGAGGCCATTTCGGGGCAAGCTTGGGTGTGATTGAAATGACAGTGGCGTTGCATTACGTCTTCAACACTCCCTATGATCAGTTGATTTGGGATGTGGGTCACCAGGCGTATGGGCATAAAATACTTACAGGCCGTCGCGATGTTTTTCATACAAATCGCAAGTACAAAGGCATAAGCGGATTCCCGAAACGAAGTGAGAGCGAGTTTGATACGTTCGGGGTAGGTCACTCATCAACATCGATCAGCGCAGCTGTTGGAATGGCCGTAGCATCCAAGGTTAAGAAGGAGGCTGATCGCCAGGTCATCGCAGTGATAGGCGATGGTGCTATGACGGCCGGATTGGCTTTTGAGGGCCTCAATCATGGCGGCACATCAGACGCCAATATTTTGGTGATTCTGAATGATAACTGCATGAGCATCGACCCCAATGTGGGCGCGTTAAAGGAATACCTTACCGACATTACAACTTCGCACACCTACAATAAGGTAAAAGACGAGGTGTGGAATTTATTGGGAAAGCTTTCCACTTTTGGTTCGAGTGCGCAATCGATAGTGCACAAAGTGTCAGAGTCATTGAAGTCTTCTTTGGTAAAAGAGAGCAATTTGTTCGAGTCGTTGAATTGGCGTTATTTCGGTCCTATCGACGGGCACGACTCTGAACGGTTGGCCGCTGTTTTGAAAGATTTGAAAGACATCCCTGGCCCGAAAATTCTGCATTGTGTGACCATGAAGGGCAAGGGATATGAGCCGGCAGAGAAGGGCAGTCCAACAAAGTGGCATGCTCCGGGTCTATTCAATAAGGAAACGGGGGAAATAGTGAAGGTGGTACCTAAGTCGCCGCAGCCTCCGCTTTACCAGGATGTTTTCGGTCATACGATTATTGAGCTAGCAGAGAAAAACGAGAATATTGTAGGTGTAACTCCGGCCATGCCCTCGGGCTGTTCGTTGAAGTTCATGATGGAGGCAATGCCGGAGCGGGCATTTGATGTAGGCATTGCAGAGCAACACGCTGTGACGTTTAGTGCTGGCATGGCTACACAGGGGTTGGTGCCTTTTTGTAACATTTACAGCTCGTTCATCCAACGAGCATATGACCAGGTAGTGCACGATGTGGCGATGCAAAAATTACATGTTGTTT
>CAMBPD010000091.1 GCA_945869405.1 Chryseobacterium gleum
GGTGTTGCTCACGCTCATCACCCAACCATTCCAGGAGCTATTGCTGTATTGTTGTATGAGCATGCTCCCGTTGTCGTCGTCGGCTAGCAGGCACCAAAGAGAAACAGTGAACGGATAGGCATTGAATGAGGCGTTAAACGGCACCACCACTTCACTCGATGTGCCGTTGAAAAAAAACGCGCCGTCGTTTTGTCCTGTGCGATCGGTAGTGGGCGTGATGTTGAATGCGGCGCCATGGTTACTGTTGCCTGATGCATCGGCACTCGTGCCATCGAAATTGTACCATGAAACCAAATTGTTGGTAGGGGCATACGTTGGTAATTGGGCATGCGCACGAATACCGTTAAGGAGGCAACAACCAATGAGGAAACTATATGTGAGCAGTTTAAGCATGCGGTACACGTTCAATAGCGGAAAAGTAGTACGCGCTTGATGCCGCAAAACAGCCCGTCTGCAAAGCAATTAAGAGTGGATTGTGGAAATTAACATTTCACGAAAGGCCTGATTTTATTGATTTCTAGGCGCTCGCGACGCACTGCGGTGCGTCGCTGCGCAGATTTTCGTATGCGTTGTTCTGTGGAATTGCCGCGACGCACCGCAGTGCGTCGCTATCCCGGATTTTCGCGAACTATTAGTCATTATCAATGATCGCTTCCATCGGCATAAACAACCGCACCAATGTGCCCTCTGCCGCCTCGGCCTCCTCACTGCGGTCGATGATGGCGATGCTGTACGTACTGCCTGTCAGCGCGCTCAAAATACTCAAACGCTCTTGGTTCATCTTCAACGCCAAACTTTCATGGCCCTCGCGCTTGCGGCCCGCAGCTTTCTTCAAGCCAATGCCGTCGTCGCGTATCTCCACCTCGAAATGATGACCAATAGCGCGAAGTGAAATATCAATATGCCCACCCTTCTCCTTCGGTAAAATGCCGTGTATCAAAGCGTTCTCCACATAGGGCTGCAACAACATAGGCGGTATCGAAATATCAAACCCCTGCAAATCGTCCATGCCATGAATGCTGTACGTGAGCTTCTCGCCAAAACGCAACTTCTCCAACTTCAGATACAACTCCAACCGCTCCATCTCTTCGTCGAGCGATACCAACGCCTCTAGATTGTTCTCCAAATTCATGCGAATCAATCGCGAAAAGTCAATCAAAAATTCATTGGCCAATTCGGGCTGGTTGCTGTTTATGAAATGCTGAATGGAATTGAGCGCGTTGAAGATGAAGTGCGGATTCATGTTGGCGTTTAATGCCTGTTGTCGCAACTCCGTCATCTTTGAGCGCTGCAACAATTGCTCTCGCTTACTGAGGTAAAAAAGGGCGAATCCTCCGGCAATAGCCCCCGCCAATAGCAATACAATCAACAATCTAAACCACCAGGTGGCGGTGAAATGACGCGCAACGGTGAACGCAGCTTTTGCGGCTTCGCCCCACACACCGTCTTCGTTGAGAGCGCACACCTCAAACACATAAGATCCGGCGGGCAACGACCAAAAGTCTACCGTGCGCGAGTTGGTTTCAACCCAGTTTTCCGTAAGACCAAGAAGACGGTATCGGAAGGTAGTGTTCGCGCCCGTGCGGAAATTGAAACTTAAAAAGGTGAATCGCACATCGTTTTGGTTCCAGGCCAATGACAGGTTAGATGAAATATCAAAGCGTTCGTTGCCGGTGGAAAGGTGCTCGATGTATACGGGCATGGGCTCTGTGCGCAATGAAGTTGAGGCAGGGTCAAATATGCACAGTCCATTGCCGGTGGCGGCATAAAATTTATCGTTGAAAAAGAGCAGGTCGAATACCTCTGCGGCGGGTAACCCTTTCTGATAATTCACTTGAAAATAACTCCATTGCTTGGGGTCGGAGCCAAGAGCATTGATGCACTGCATGCCTTTGCCGGTTCCCAACCAAATACGGTTGTTGCCGTCAATGGCGAGGCATTCGATGGTGTTCGAGAGTAACCCTAGCTCCTCATTAGCCACAAAAGTGCTGCCGGGTTTATAGAAGATGATACCCTTGCCACGTGTGCCCAGCAATAAGTATTCACCCCATTCAATGATATCGGAAATGGATGACTTAAATGTGCTGTTCACCTCTTTAATAGGCAACGGCCCGCTTTCGCTGTATTGGTAGAGCCCGTCGTTGGTGCCCAACCACAAACGCCCTTGGCGGTCTTCGAAAAGGGCAGGCGTACGCATTTTAAACTGTGCGGTATCTGCTCTTCGCCAACCGCCTTGGAGATCGTAAAATGCCAGTCCATCAGCAAGGGCGAATGCGCAACGGCCGTCAGAGAGCAGAGCGCTCTTGCGCACAATAGCTAGACTGTCGAGCACGCGGCCATTCTTGCCCGAAAGGTCGCATAGCTCCGGAGTTTTACCCCGAATCATCCTTCCTTCGCTGGTAAGTGTAAAGTCGAACGATAAGCCAGATAAGTTGATGGGAGCGGTGGCTGTTAAACTATCGTTTGCGCCAAACGTGTATACGTTGCCGGCGGCATCGCTAGCGTAAATACCGGAGGTGAATTTTTTTACAGAAACGAATTTACTTTGCTTGGTGGGCTCGTCGGTTTGTATGTCGACCATGTCCAGACTAGGCACGAAAAACAACCCGTTGTTGCGATCAGCAAACCAGTAGTTGCCACCGCGGTCTTGCACTAATCCCGAGATGTACTGTCCGGGGAAGTAATTCCGCGCATTGCGCATACCACTCATGTAGTCTTTGATGAGGTATGCGCCATCGCCTTTGCACAGCCAAAGGTTACCGTTGCGGTCTTTATCCAGCGATGAAAACTCTTTGAGCGTGGTGCTGAAATAGGCCTCTACATTGCCTCGTGTGTCGAACACCACATAGGCTTCGGGTCCGGCTAGCGCCCATTGATCAGGACTAATTTCTACGCTACAGGAAAGCTTACAGCTTTGTGATACACGCAGCAGAAAGTTGATTTTGTCGCGCGTGATGACTTGGTCGAGACCTTCGGGCTCACCCGTTTTAATAGCCAACAACTTGTTGCCTGCCTTTCGCAAATAGTACATCACCTCTTTCCCTTCCCCTTGAGTTTGGGGCATGAATTCGCTCACGCTGTCGCCTACACTTTTAAATAATTGCGTGCCATACATGGTGGTGACCCACATGGTGTCTTGCTCGAAGAAAAGTGAGGCAGGACGCTCTTTGCCTTTCAGTTTTTTCTTAATGGCATCGTTACCCGCATACAATCGAATACTGTCGTTTTCGAAGTAGGCGTATTGCGTTCCGCATAAAAACCAAATACGTCCATTCAAGTCTTCGTTAATGAGCAAAACGTTGTCGCTGGGTAAGCCGTGCTTGGTGGTGAACACTTCGAAACCGTAGCCGTTGTAACGCGCTGCACCTTTATCGGTAATGGTCCAGATATAACCGCGACTGTCCTCTATGATTCCGTTGATGCGTGTGGATGGTAATCCGTCGCGCGTGTCGAAATGCCTGTAGGAAACGTGTTGGCGTATTTGTGCCACCCCGCAAAGTTGCAACAAGCCCAATACACACACAAATAAGCAGCGTAGCAGTTTCATCAAGGCTTCAAGAATCGGTTTTTAACAGTATCTAAAAAAAGAGGCAGTCGGCGCTTGGCAATTTGAAGCTTAGTTCCATCCATCAACTCCGCCATTCCACCGTCGTCTCGAACATACCCTTTTAAGTAGTTCATGTTGATGATGTGCGAGTTGTGGATGCGAATGAAATCTGTTTCATCCAAAAAGTCTTCAAAGTGTTTCATGGGCTTGCTCACCAACACTTTCTCGCCGTTTTTCAGGTGAATGTTGGTGTAGTTGCTATCGCTCTCTAACCGCACCAAATCGTTTACGCTTTCGAAACGATACCCGGAAAAATCGGGCAGTGCTATGCGCATGGGTCCTTCTTGCTTGGAGGTTTGCACCATGAGTTTGAGCGCGCCGGCGTAGCCTTCTTCGAAGCCCGGGTTTTTGAGTTTCAACTCCAAGAGCTGCTCGAGTTTTTCGGCAGCGCCCTGCAGCTCCTTGATGCTGATGGGTTTCAGTATGTAGTCGATGGCGCTAGAACGAATGGCTTTCATAGCATAGCGATCAAAGGCAGTCACAAATACAACCATCGGTTTGAACTTGTCAAGCTTGCCTAGCACACTGAAGCCATCCATATCCGACATGTGCACGTCGAGAAAGATGGCGTCGGGTCGTAGTTCTTCAATGCGGTGCAATCCATCCAGACCCGAAACAGCAAATCCGACTACCTCGAGTTGCGGGCAGTATTTTTGAACGAGAGAATTGAGGTTGTCCCGAGCGTTTTTCTCGTCGTCGATAATCAGACATCTTACCATAGTAAATAGAGTGTTTTACAGTTTGGGCAAATGAAACTGCCTTTCTATGGTGTGGATGGGTTTTTTGAGAATTCGGGGTGAAATTATGAGAATTCGTTCAAATAAGGATTGCAGGGGTGTAGGATTTTACGATAATAGTGTGGAAAGCCGCAGCCTTCATCCAAACGGGTTGCGCCCAGCCCACGCCTTCAATCGTGGGAACAAGATAATAATGTGGAAAGCCTCTCTATAATCCTCCTCCCCTGTAATCCCTATTTCAGAACTACCCGCTGATGCGCATACACTCCTTCGCCCGCTATAAGCAGCTCGTACATGCCGCTTGCTGCTCCTTCGCGCTGAAGGGTGCAAGTGCCCTGGCATTGCGAGCGTGTGGCAATGAGGCGCCCGGTGAGGTCACGCAACTCAATGTTGTAGACGCCTGTCAGAGGTAACTCTATGCGTAAATAATCCTCCATAGGGTTCGGATAGACGCGTATACCCAGGGCATCAGCCTCTAAAACACCCACGATATAATTGGTTACCCCGCTCATAGCGCTGCAACCGCCGATGCTCGTTACTTCCACGCTGTAGGCTCCGCCGGCCGACATGGTGTAGCTGTTGGAAGTGGCGCCTGCGATAGGTGCCCCATTCAAATACCATTGCCATGCGTCGCCGTCGAGCGCTGTGAGCTGCAGCCCATCAACTGTGTAGCCTATTGAAGGAAGCGGCAACGCTTGGATGTTCCATTCGCCTTCCGCTATGCAGCCCTCGGGTGAGGTGAGCGTGGCATTCAATGTTTGAGAATCGTTTACTTCAAACAACCCATTGTTGTTGATGCCGTTCGTCCATACAATGTTACCGTTGCCTGTGGCCGACAATTCGATGATGCTGTAAAGGCAAAATGTGGTGTCTGCGGGCATGGTCAACTCCGGTGTGCCGTGCACAACCACCGTTGTTGTGTGGTCTTCGCTACACAACGGATTGGCTGTGTTGAGCGTCACCGTATGCGCGCCGGGGGCAAGCGTGGTTTGGAAACTGCTGCTGTTGTCACTGCCGGCAACACCGTCTATTGTCCAGGTAAAGGCCTCCACATACGGTTGATTGGCCGTGAGTGTGATGGCCTCTCCTTCACACACCGAAGTAGTGCCCGTCATCGGGGTAAATGAGGTGCAGCCGAAAATGGTGTGATACGTTTCGTTGGTTACAATGGCTGGATTGCTGTCGAAGTAAATGGAAGCTTCATTGAGCACCACCTCATTGGGATCTAAGCCCGGAAGCAAGCGCACTTCGTACACCACGAAGCCGTGCGATTCGGGCTCGTTGTTGGTGGCATCGGGCAGGTAGATATCGTTGAATGTAAAGTCGATGGTTCCGTTGTTGAGCAAGCACGTTACGAACTGCGCCGAACCATAAAGCGGTGCGAAGGTGCTCAAGTCAAACTTCGACGGGTCGAGAGCACCTACAATGCGCACATCTTCTGCAGGTAAGTTACCGGTGTTTTGGAAACGCACACGGTATTGCAAACGGTCGCCTGCCAATACGAAGTGTGGCGTTTCATAGCCTACCGGTGTTGCCATCAAATCGTTCGGGTCGTAAGAGCATGCAATGAATGGACTGGTGGTCCAGGTGTTGTCGTAAATCGCGTTGCCCTGCGCATCGTTGAGCACCAAGTGAAACTCGAAGTTGTACGTTGAACCGATGTTCACAGGACCCGGTCCATCGATGTGGAACGAGAAAATCCCGTTGCTTCCTGCTGCAAACGCATTGATGTTCCATTGCGCAAAGCCCGCTGCTACTTGGTCGGGGGCTATGCTGCTGTAAGTGTCTTGCTCGGGAGTGAACAGTGCATCACACGTGAGCGTAAGTGTTCCTGTCAAGTCCACCGTTCCGAGGTTGTTGAGGAACACACCGGCTTCGTATCCGTCTTCGCAGTGAATGATGTCCCAGAAACCATCGTATGGACCCGCGGCATAAAACGCTTCACCTGTCGCGGGAATGACTCCAAACGAGGCGTTGGTGATTGCCGGTATATCGATGGTTACAATCGTTGGGCTCGAGCTCATCCAAGCGGTTGAGTTGTTGATCAACTCAATGCTGTAGGTGTTTGGAGCTACGTTTATGGTAGCAACACCGCTGTTGTTGGTAAACACGGTTGCGTTGAGAGCAGGAATGTAAACGGCCCAATTCGACATGCCGGGTTCATTGCTTTGTTGAATACCGTCGCCGTTGGTATCGTGATACACCGTGATGTTGGTGGTGTATGCGCACCCCTCGCTGTAAACCGCCTGCGGCGAATAGTTCGAAGCGTCGATATCGGTGCAGCCAAAACAGTCGGCTCCATAAGTGCACGATCCATCTTCAAATGGCGCCTGCGCCTGGTAGTTACATGCCTGTGGGTCGAGGCAACCACCGCCACAATCGAAGGTGAGACCGAAGGTGCCTTGTTGCGAAGAGAAACCGCCAACGCGAATGAAATAGATTACTCCTGCTTGTGCTGTAAACACTACTTGCGACTGGAAGTTGGTTCCCGGAATATCGTCGTTGAATGCTACGCAGCTCAAGTTTCCGCAAGAGCCGGTGAAGACTTTCAAATAGGTGTCGTAGTTGGTGAGCGAGTTGATGGTGCTCACGGTAATGGTTGAACTGAACGCCGCTTCATAAACATACCAGCGTTGTCCGCTGCTTGAAACACCGCCGCAGACATTCGACCCACTCGTGGTGTTATCGTTGGCAACGTCCACTGTAACGCCGCTATACCAGCCTTCAGCACACGACAGACTTATCGGATTCGAGCAGGTGGTTCCTTCTCCTGCGAAGTAGCATGAGCCATTGTCGACCGTCGCATCTGCATCGAAATTAAGCGCCTCTGCATCTGTGCAACCGAGGCATGAATAGTCGCAGTTGGATGGACTTGTAGCCTGTGGATTGTAGTTGCACGCAGTCGCATCGGTGCATCCGGCAACGCATGCAAACACACTCACCATAGCCATGTCAGTGCCCGTGCATCCGTTTTCGTCGCTCGCCGTCAGTTGAATAAGAGTGTTGGTCATGGGTGTTACGGCGGCTTCCGAACCAGTGGAGATAACTACACCGTTTGCAGTCCATTCGTAAGTGGAATTGTAGGCACTGGAATAAGACCAGAAGTAAACAGTTTCACCAAGGCAAACGGTAGTATCTGCACTTATATAAACTAGAATAGAGGATGAGCATGAGCCGTCGTCTATCGTGGCTTGCGGGCTGAAGTTACAGGCTGTCACATCGGTACAGCCGCATGTTCCGCCGCATGAGCAGTAGTCGCAGCTGCCATCATCGCTAATAGCGGTTGAGTCATAATTACATGCAATGGAATCGGTGCATCCGAGAGCGCACAAACCATCGATGGTGAACTCGAAACTTCCGCTAAGATTTAAATAGCCACCAACGCGGATGAAATAGAATAAGCCAGGGCTTGCTACAAAAGTCATTTGAGATTGCAGCGTGCCCCCAAAATCGTCGTTACTGCCAATGCAGTTCATCATGCCGCAGGCATTGATACTGTTTGAAGAAAACACGTGCAGTTTGGTGTCGTAGTCGGTGAGCGCACTCATTGTCGACACCTGGATGGTTTGAATAGATGGAACGTTCAGCACATACCAATACTGTCCCGCTGTTCCAAGGGTTGATTGGCAACTGATAACACCTGATACATTATTATCGTTGCTCACGTTGTCGGTGTTGCCGGTGTACTGAACTCCGCATTCGACAACTATTGGATCGCTGCAGGTTTCACCCTGGCCGGCATAGAAGCATGAGCCGTCACTGTAGGCAGCATTCGGGTCGAAGTTCGTTGCGGTGGCATCGGTGCAGCCATAACATTCGAAACTGCAGGCAAGAGCATAGGTCGCGGTCATGTCGAAGTTGCAAGCGGAAGAATCCATGCAACCGCACGTCTGGCAAGAGCAGTATTCGCAACTGAAGTTGTTGTATAGTGCTGCCGAGTTGAAGTTGCATGCGGCAGGGTCGGTGCAGCCGTAGATGCCAGTGGGCTGCGATTGCCAGATGTAGGTGAGTCCGGAAAATGGCGTTGTGCCCGGCATGAAAATGCACGAGGAGCTTGACGATGTGCCTGCTTGCGACGGAAACCACGATTCATCGAGCATGACAGAACGGTTGGAATAATTCTCAGGCGAATCGCCCATTCCCACACGAATACCGACTTCAGCAAAACCTACTATAGGCGATATGTTGCTGAGCGGCCCATATACAAACGTGATGGTTGAATCGAAGGGTAATAAATGCGCTTGAAACGAAAAGACCTCGCCATCAACATTGTATCTGCGGACATTGGTCCACTGTACGTGTGTGCCGTAGTTGTCGACGTTGTAGCTGATGCGGGAAGTGTTGTCGATGCTAACCAAATCATCACCGAAGGGTGAAATAGTGGGTGCACCGTTGCCGTTTGAAAGCGGTGTGTAGTTGTTGAACATCGAGCCTTGACCCAGTGTGATATACCCATTGGAGTTCACGTACATGGAGTTGTATGTCACTCCGCCTATAGTGAATTGGGGAATCGCAATTGCGGCCGATATCACATCGTCGAAGTCTGCTACGAATAGATCAGCCGAGTTCACAAGCGGTGTATAGGTGCCTTGCGTTTCCTGGCTGAACGCGAAGTCGAGCACGGCTTGGGCTGAAGAGGCTGCCGCAAAAAGCAGGGCAGCGCAGAGGCTAAGCAGATGTGGTTTCATGGTATCGGGTCGTTAAAGTACAAGGCAGCGAGCCTGCACAAACAGATGACACGAAGGGCGGGCTGTGGGTTGCATGAGACGCCCTCTCGCTGTACCTTCGCGCCGCTATGCAGAATTCAGACGACAAACTCAAGAAAATCATTTCGCACTGTAAGGAATACGGATACGTGTTTCCATCAAGTGAAATCTATGACGGCCTCAGCGCTACCTACGACTACGGTCAGTACGGTTCGGAACTGAAAAACAACATCAAGGAATACTGGTGGAAGGCCATGACACGTCTGCATGAAAACATCGTGGGTATTGATGCGGCCATTTTCATGCATCCTACTACCTGGAAGGCCAGCGGACACGTGGACGCATTCAACGACCCGCTCATCGACAATAAAGATTCGAAGAAGCGCTACCGCGCCGATGTGTTGCTGGAAGATTACATCAAGAAACTCGAAGCCAAAAACGACAAGGAAGCAGAGAAGGCGAAGAACAAGTTTGGTGACGCATTCAACGAAGAACAATTCCGTGCAACCAACCCCAACGTGTTGCGCAATCAAGAGAAAATAAACAACGTGGAGGGCCGCATGAAGGCCGCTCTGGAAGCTTCCGACCTCGTAGGTTTGAAGCAGCTCATCGAAGACCTGGAAATTGCCGACCCCGAAACAGGCTCACGCAACTGGACGGATGTGCGTCAGTTCAACCTGATGTTCTCTACCGAAATCGGCTCTGTAGCTGGCGATGCTGCCACCATCTACCTGCGTCCGGAAACTGCGCAAGGTATTTTCGTGAACTTCCTCAATGTGCAAAAGAGCGGACGTATGAAGATTCCGTTTGGCATTGCTCAAATCGGAAAGGCGTTTCGCAACGAGATTATAGCCCGTCAGTTCATCTTCCGCATGCGCGAGTTTGAACAAATGGAGATGCAGTTCTTCATCAAGCCGGGCACCGACGGCGAGTGGTACAACTACTGGAAAGACGCGCGCATCAAGTGGCACAAGTCATTGGGTATGGGCAATGAGAACTACAAGTTCCACGACCACCTCAAACTTGCACACTACGCCAACGCCGCGTGCGACATCGAGTTCAACTTCCCGATGGGCTTCAAAGAGCTTGAGGGCATTCACTCACGTACAGATTTCGACTTGAGCAACCACGAGAAATTCTCGGGGAAAAAACTGCGCTACCACGAAACAGAAAGCGGCGAGAGCTATGTGCCGTATGTCATCGAAACATCCATCGGTCTCGACCGCATGTTCCTCGCAACGCTCACCTATGCCTTTACCGAAGAGACATTGGAAGACGGCTCTGAGCGCGTTGTACTTCGCATTCCACCGCCATTGGCACCCGTGAAAGTAGCAGTGTTGCCGTTGCTCAACAAAGACGGTTTGCCAGAGAAAGGACGTGAAATTGTGAATCAACTGAAGCTGTACTTCAACTTACAATACGACGCGAAAGACGCCATTGGTCGTCGCTACCGCCGCCAGGATGCCATCGGCACACCGTATTGCATCACCATCGATCACGACACCCTCACCGACAACTGCGTCACCATCCGCGAGCGCGACAGCATGCAGCAAGAGCGCGTAAGCATCGACCGCGTAAGGGAGATTGTGGAAGCGAAGGTGAGCATGAACACACTGCTCGCTAAGTTGGCGTAAGAGACTTTTCGATTTCAGATTACGAATGACGGATTACGCGCAAGGGCGCGTTGTTCTTGGTGTGTTGGTGTTCGCTGTTTAGCCCACGATTTCAATCGTGGGAAAAGGCGAATCACACGCAGCGGTATTGCGATGAAGCTTAGGCGCTGCCGAACTCATAATTGATGCGTGTCCCAATACACAACTGGTTGTCTAAACCCGCCAATCTCACCCCAAACTCCCCTATATATTTTTCGGTTCGACCCGAAAAAAAGCTATATATTTTTCGGTTCTGAGTACTGGATTTCTATCTTTGTAGAATGATTAACAGGGATTTAACCCAAGTCTTCGCCGATTTGCGAAAAAAGGGCAAGGCCATC
>CAMBPD010000092.1 GCA_945869405.1 Chryseobacterium gleum
TTGATGAAGTTTCGGTTGAGCGATTTCTTTGGGGTCGATAGAAAGCATAGCGGGTAGTTGAGGAAATTACTTCTTATTCATTTCATGGACTGAATCCATCACTTTAGCTTTTAATTCTTCTTTGAAAGCCACCAGTTTTTGCATTACCAAAGGGTCGTGACAGCCAATAATTTGTGCGGCCAAAATACCCGCATTGCGCGCTCCGTTCAAGGCGACGGTGGCCACTGGCACACCCGCAGGCATTTGCAGTATAGATAATACGCTATCCCAACCATCAATTGAGTTTGATGACTTAACCGGCACACCGATGACCGGCAGGGGAGTGAGCGAGGCCGTCATTCCGGGTAAATGTGCTGCCCCGCCAGCGCCCGCAATAATGACCTTGATGCCTCTCGCTGCTGCCTGCGTGGCATATTCAAACATGCGTTCAGGTGTGCGGTGTGCACTCACAATCGTTATTTCGAAAGGAACACCAAGTGACTGAAGCGCTTCGGCCGCTTCGTTCATGATTGGCAGATCACTTTTGCTGCCCATAATGATACCTACCATGTGAAAAGGGTTTGGGGCGCGAAAATACGCATTAGGTTACAGGTAACAGTGAATAGGCAAAAGGTCATAGGGGATAGGTTTGCTCAACTATACCTTAAACCTACCTATGACCTATCACCTATCAACTATGACCTGATCAAAAGTTTTCTTTGGATTTCGGAATTTAGTCGTACACTTGCTCTGCCCATTCGAGGCTGTTCTCACGGATATCATTTCCAACGTTAAAAAAATCCTTTATTCGATAACGAATTCTATTTTCCATGTATAACCTTTTGCAATTAAACAGCATGAAGGTGGCCGAACTCAAAGAAGTAGCTGATAAGCTGGTCATCGACAATGCAGACAAACTGAAAAAACAAGATCTGATTTACAAGATTCTCGATGTGCAAGCGCTGAAGGCAGACACTCAAGAATCATCGGCACCTGCAGTTTCTGCAGCCCCAGATTCTGTGAGCGACACTGCCAGTGATACACAGGCCGTAAAGAGTAAACCGGTTCGAGCGCGCAAACCAGCACCTCAAGCAGCTGAACCAGCAGCGGAGTTGTTCGAAAGCCCTGCTTCTGCCGCGGCACCTACTCCAGCTCCCTCGCCAGCTCCAATTGCTGAGCCTGCCGCTCCTAAAGCGCCTCAAGAAGGCAATACGCCAAATACACAAGGACAACCTCGCCAATTAAGCGGGCCTAACCAAGGCCAAGAGCGTAAGCCTCAGGAGCAACGCGACAATCGCCGTTTCGACCAACAACAAGACCGTAATCAAGATCGCAATCAAGATCGAAGTCAAGACCGCAACCAAGAGCGTAATCAAGATTTTAACCAAGAGCGTAATCAAGGTCAAGGACAATCTCAAGGGCAGCAGAAACCAACCCCTACACCACAGCCGTCGGCCAATCCGCCACAGGGACAACAACCTCAAGGGCAGACAACGCAGCAGGGACAACAACCTCAAGGACAGACAACGCAACAGGGACAACAACCGCAAGGACAGTCATCGCAGCAGGGACAATCATCCAATAATCCGCAACAACAACAGGGCGTCTTTCGTCCAGACAGAGCCAAGCGCGGCCAAGCCGATGAGCATGGCTACAATTTCGACGGCATCGTATTGGCAGAGGGTGTGTTGGAAATCATGCCAGACGGTTTTGGGTTCATGCGTTCGTCAGATTTCAACTACTTGAACTCTCCAGATGACGTGTATGTATCTCAACAACAGATAAAACTCTACGGATTGCTCACGGGCGACACTGTAGAAGGCGCCATTCGTCCGCCGCGAGAAGGAGAGAAGTACTTCCCCCTTATTCGTGTAGACAGAATTAATGGACGCGACCCGAACTTTGTTCGCGACCGTGTACCCTTTAAGTTTTTGACGCCGCTATTCCCTTACGAACGTTTCCATTTAGCAGATAACAATTCCAACATCTCCATGCGTATCATGGATTTGTTTGCGCCCATAGGTAAGGGCCAACGCGGAATGATCGTGTCGCAGCCAAAAACTGGTAAAACAACCTTATTGAAAGACATCGCTAATGCGATCGCTAAGAACCACCCAGAAACCTACTTGATCGTATTGCTCATCGATGAGCGTCCGGAGGAGGTTACCGATATGAAGCGCAGTGTGAAGGCGGAAGTTATAGCCTCCACGTTCGATGAGCCAGCGGAACGCCACGTAAAAATTGCCAACATCGTGTTGGAGAAGGCAAAACGTATGGTAGAATGTGGCCATGATGTGTGCATTCTGCTCGATTCGATTACGCGTTTGGCACGCGCCTACAACACAGTAGCACCATCGAGCGGAAAGGTGCTCTCAGGTGGGGTAGAGGCCAACGCTTTGGAGAAGCCTAAACGCTTTTTTGGAGCAGCACGTAAAATTGAAAATGGAGGCTCCCTCTCTATCATCGCAACGGCACTTGTAGATACCGGTTCTAAGATGGATGAAGTAATCTTCGAAGAGTTTAAAGGAACAGGCAACATGGAACTGCAGTTGGAGCGTAAAATTTCGAACCGCCGTATCTACCCTGCTATTGACATTCTCTCTTCAGGCACGCGCAAGGAAGATCTTCTGCACGACAGAGATGTATTGCAGCGCATGTGGATTTTGCGCCGTCACCTCTCCGACATGAACCCAGTTGAGGCTATGGAATTTGTAAAAGACAGAATTGAAAAAACCAAGAACAACGAGGAGTTCCTCGTGAGCATGAACTCATAAACCTATGTTGTTTTCTCATTTGCCGTGGATACTTGCCCTTGTATGGCTTGTGGTGCGCTGGACGGTTGGCGGCCGTTTAGACGTTGATTCAGCGCAAAACGTTGGCGTGCTCACCAACATGCTTTTCATTCTGTTGTTGGTCTTTGTTGGCATCAATATGCACTACAGAAAACTACAGGGGAAGGCCTCCGGCTTTTTTGAAGATTTTAAAGCGTGCATGAAGCCTGCGCTGTTGTATGTGTTGCCAACCCTAGTGTTTATTGGTGTTTACTACGCCTATCTCGGCGACGATATTCAGGAGTTGCGCACAGCCTATATCGACACGTTTGAGACAGGCATTCAGGATGAGGCCAACCTCACTACTTTTCTTGCCGATCACCCCGAACTAAAGGGTAAAAGCAAAGAAGAGCTTATGCAGATGAATCGGGAAAATGTAGAGCGTAATGTTTCTGTTAAAACACGTCTCATGGGCGGTTCACTTGCACTCACATTCATTGCATTTGGTTACAGCCTGCTTGCTGTGTTCTTTTGGCGAACATTTGGACGGAAGTAGTGAGGCAATTTTTCAGAGGAACTTCGTTAATGCATCCATCATGAATATACGCAGCGTTTTAGTATTGCTTGTTACAACATTGCTTTTGGCAGCCTCTGGGCATGCACAATCAAATGCACGCGAAAACATACCCAATTTCGATAGCAGGAAGTATCATTTTGGTTTTCTGCTTTCGGCAAATTCATCCTCCTTTTTCATCGATTACAAACCTGATTTTTCGTTCAACGACTCGCTACTTGGAATCGAGAATGTGCCGCAAGCAGGATTTAACCTCGCGCTTTTGGCCTCTTTCAATCCCATTAAAAATGTAAATCTCCGCTTCGTGCCTGGGTTGTCGTTTCAAGATCGTGGACTCAATTACACCTATCTCAGCGATGGCAATAAGGTTGAAACCTATCTCAAGCGCACAGAGTCGGTGTGGCTGCAGTTTCCATTGATGCTGAAGTTGCGCACCAATCGTGTGGGTAATTTTGCTGCCTACGGACTCATTGGAGGGTGCTATGGCATCGACATGCAATCGCAGAAGGATGTGAACGAAGCTATCGCCGGAAAGATCGTTGTGAAACTAGAGAAAACAGATATCACTTTAGATGCGGGTGGTGGATTCGATTTCTTTCTGCCTTATTTCAAGTTTGGTATTGAAATGAAAACCGGATTTGGGATGAAGAATGTACTCATTCAAGAGGGCAATCAGTTTACAGACCCCATATCAAACTTGCGCACGCGCACCTTCGTTCTTTCCTTGTGCTTTGAAGGTTAGATTCTTCACGCGAGTATGTTCATAATACTCAAAACTATCTGAGGCAATTGAGCAGAGCTCTTCCATTTTTACGTCATGAAAAAGTGGCTTTTACGAGCAGTGAAAAACAAGTACACCCTCTCTGCGGTTATATTTATTTTGTGGCTCACCTTTTTCAACGAAATCGATCTGATTTATATTTTTAAGTCACGCACAGAAGTTGCCGCTCTTCGACAAGAAGTGCAACGCATGAAGGATGATAATGCACGTGCAACAGAGGCTTTGCGCGATCTTACGACGAATGCCTATTCGCTGGAAAAATTCGCACGGGAGAATTATTATATGAAACGTGCCAACGAAGAGGTCTATGTGTTCAAGGAGCGGCCCGCGCCTGTTGAGCAATAACTCCATGGAGAAACGCGTTGGTTGAGTCCCCATTTTAATCCCACAAACGTATGTTTAGAAAGTTCATTTTGTTGATGCTGTTGGTGTTTCCGATAGCGGCTGGCTCTGCTCAATCGGTTCGTGATAGTAGCGCAAATTTTAAGGTGTATATAAACTGCGAGTATTGCTATCAGGATTTTTTACGCACCCAAATTACATGGGCCAACTTCGTGCAAGACCAGTTTGTGAGCGATGTTGATTTGACGGTTACCTCACTCACCACAGGCAGCGGAGGAAGTGAGTATCAGCTTCAGTTCGCGGGCAAGAAATCGCTCGCCGGATTGCGCGACACCTTGAAATTCTCGACCAATGCAGTAAATACAGACAATGAGATACGTGACTTGTTGTTGATGCGTGTGAAATTGGGATTGGTGCGGTATGCAGCGCACAGTAGCACTGGCGACTGTCTTAAAATTGAGAGCGACTCTGACCAAGACAGTATGGACATAGGCATAGGGAGCAACCCCGAGGAAGACCGTTGGAATGCATGGGTTTTTCGAGCAGGAGCGAACGGAAATGTTTCCGCTCAAAAGGTGTTTCAATCAGGGTTTTTCAGTGGTTCATTGTCTGCCTCGCAAGTGAAAGAAACGCACAAATTCTCATTCGATATTCGTTCGAGATACAGCGAACAGCGTTACGATTACGCAGGGTTTAAGGAAGCTTATATACTCCGATCACAATCGGCAAACTGCACCTATGTGCACTCGCTCAACGATCATTGGTCTGCCGGAGCTTTTGCATTTACCGAACGTAGCGATTTTAGCAACTACGATTTATTTCAAAATGTTGCTGCAGCCGTTGAATACAACATATTTCCTTACCAAGAGGCTCAAACAAAATCGGTCACTTTTGTTTACAGAGCAGGCTTCACCTATTTCGATTTTCAAGAAGAAACTATTTTCAATAAAACCATAGAACGCATTCCTTCCCATTCACTCAACTTTAGCTCCTCCTTCACAAAAGATTGGGGGCAGTTTTCGTCGGGCGTAGAGGTGGCTAGCTTTCTCAACGATTTTGATAAGAACCACATGTATCTCTGGTGCAACTTAGACATTCGAATCTTCAAGGGATTGTCGGTAAATTCTTGGATGAGCTACAGCATTCAACGCGATCAAGTAAATATTCGGTTGAACAATGCATCGCAGGATGAGTTATTGCTGCAGCAACAAGAGCTTCTTACCAATTACGACATGAGCGCTTACATTGGACTAAGCTACCGTTTTGGGTCGATCTACAACAACGTAGTAAACCCTCGTTTCGAATAATGCTCGTTGGGTAAGATAGCCTCCCGAAGTGCCTCAGCATCGAAAGGCGCATAGACATCTTCGCGCTGAAGCAACTGTGACTTTTCTTTCATCGAATGAAACACCTCAATCGGGTCTTGCTCTATTCCCAAAGGCGAAGCCACGCCTTCTAAAATCATTTGAGCAGCGTAGTCTTTGTAATTGCCATAATTCTGCAGCGACATGTTGCGAATGTCAAGTCCCAATGCGTCGTAAAACGTAGTCGAGTAGATGCTGATTTGAATGCGTGATTCTCTCAAAAGAGTGAAGAGGGTGCGTTCTTGGTCGACAATCTCAAATCCAATCTCTTTCAACACCTCATACGCTTTCTTGTTTTTTTCCAATGGGTGCAGTTTGATAGTCCAACTCCAATCGGGGTGTTTTTCAATAATCGGAGCCAATCGCTGCGCATACGACACATACTCCTCATGCATGTTTTTTTGAGAACAGATGAGTACCCTATTCTGCGGGGAAGCATCGTTAGTTTGCGCCGCCGGTTGCCATTGGTAGTCGCCGGCAATGGTTATTTGTGTGTCTGAAAACTCACACCCTTTAAGCAAAATCCGTTTCCAGTGAGAGCCGTACACACAGATTCTATCGGGGAAAAACGCATTTTTTACGGCTTCTCTGAACACAGGGGCATATTGATAGTAGAGATCATTTCCGGAGATCAGTCCATGCTGCAGCTCAATGCTACGGATGTTGAGAACGTTCAACGCTGCGATTAATCCTTCGTTGTGATAGTGCGAAATGAACACAACCGATTGAACGGGTTGCTTGCGAAATAATCCATAGTAAAAACGGAAATCGTCAAAAAACAGATGAAGTGCTGAGAGGATATGCTTCTTTTGGCTTTGCGTCCAATGGCTGGAATGCCTCGTATTTTGAGCGATAGCAGACACTTCGCGGAGCATTTCACGTTCGATGGCATCGGGTGAGGGGAAGAACCTACTGATTTCGTCTAAGGATAGGTCTGATCGCAGTCGCGGCTCTTTTTTTCTATTCAGTTTCGATACTAATTCCGGAGGAAAGATGCCTTCAGCCCGTTCCATATAGATGGAGTGCCACTCATTCGAATCATCGCGCAGTATTCTCGCGGGGTCAATAAACACAACCTGCCGCAGTACTTCGTTTTTTCGATTGCCAGAGCGGAAGGCCTTCAGATTCAACAACGCATTGTGCGCCCACAAAGGCCAATGCATGTAATTTTTGAGCAGACGGCTGTGTGCTCCTGATTCATCGTAGGTGAGCGCATGCTGAAAAATCTTGAGAAAGGAAAATCGCCTACCTGTATACAATGCAGGGTCGCGCAGTTTTTCTTCAAAAACACTATTAAGCCTTTCAAACGATTGTTTTTTCGCCTCGTTCGACATGGTTATTTCCCTTTGTAGGGCGTTTCAAGAGACGTTTTTAATTTGGCAGCATCAAACTTGTTGGCCTCTATGCCTTCAAACGACTGCATAATATTTCCATTCCACAAGAAGAACAGTCCAGGCGTTCCGGCATTGCTACCCAGCACCGTCCAAAACTTAGGTATATCAATTACCTCAAAAGGTTTGTTGAAGGCCGTTTCCTTTAAAAATTCTGGAATTAGGAACGCTTCCTCATCCATGAAAATAATGTACGTGTCGGGCAGCTTCATTTTGGCGGCAAGCGCTTTGAGCTCTTTAGCCGTCTCTCGGCAGTGGTCGCAACCCGGGGCGAAGAAACACACCAGCTTTTTACCTTCGTCGAGATTTACTTTTTTACCACCAATGGTTTTGAACTCCGAGAATCGTGACTTCACTTGCGGGGGTTGCACTTCAGTTACAACGGTTTCAATGTTGTTGCCTTCTATGGGGCTTGTTACCACTTGATTTGTATCGATGACATTGGCAGCATTTAAACTGTCCACAGCGCCTGCGGGGATTTCGTCCGCATCTAGGACCACCACATCACCCGTAGCTTCTTGAGTCTCCGGTTCGCACGGGCAGAAAGGGAAGGCGGCGAACATACCAAATGCTGATACAGCATACAGAAACATCGGCACCATAAAACGGTTTTGACCACGCTCGTGCTCTTCACTTGTTTTGTAGATATACACCAAAAGACCAAGGGTGAGTATGTTTTTGATGAACGCTTCGAGAGGCGTCATGGGAATGAGCTGGCCAAAACACCCACAGTTGCCATTCATCGCTCCGTGCTTTACCATTTCAATAGAGAGATGCACGCAAAAGGCTACGAGTAAGAACGCCGTAACGGGAATTACAAATCGCTTCAAAAAGTGACGCTGTAAAATAGCGATTCCAATGGCAATCTCCAGAGCAATGAGCAAGCGCGAGAAATAGGGGGCTTCGCACCAACCGCAGACCCCAAGGTCGACAAGTTGTTTTTCAAACATCCAAATGGGGAACATCTTTGAAATGCCCGAAATCAAGAATAGGATTGAAACCACAATGCGAGCGGTCCATGGAAGATATGCTTTCATAAGTTGGTAAGTGAGTGAGTGAGTGATTTAATCTAATGATGCAGTGCTTCAGTGCACAAAGCGAATGCTATTCCGTATACGTGAGGCTCAACTGTCCGTTGGTAATAGATTTGGACGCTCCGCTCATAGGATTGACTACATTGATTTGAAAAGTAGCCTCCAATCGATTGGTCGTTTCGTTGTGACTGGTTATCGTTATTGTGCCAGGCTGTGCGTTGGTGGCTTCCCAAACTACCGCCAATCCATCAGTGTATAGGAGGTAATTTACATCGGCCGAAAGTTCGTGCGTTCCCACAGTTAGGCTATCAAGTTCTAAAGTAATGGTTTGACCTTCGATAGATATCCCATTGACTGTCATGAACATCCCTAGATCCCCAAACAACGAGGCGTTGGCACATATCTCCGCACCGTCCGCTGTCCAACGCAATGTCCCATTGGGCAAACCACAAATAATAGGGCTATCCACCTGTTCCTCTTCATCGTCTTTGCATGAGATCATAGACAACGAAAGAGTAAAAGCAAAAAAGACGAATGATGCATAAAAAATAAACTTGCGATTCATAGAATAGAATTGAGGTGGGAAAATTAGTAGAAAAGGAAGTAGCCTTCTCTCTAATGAACGATAAATAGCCCTAAGAAATCGTTAACAAGGATTAAAGGTCGGCCTACTACTCTTTTTCAGAGGAGGCAGTGCCGTAGGCTTTTGCATTTTCATTCAACAACACGGAGAGCTTCTTCGACATATCGTTGAAGTACCGCTTGGTGCGATACCCAACCACCCATTCAATGCCACGAACCGCATTGGTGAGGAACATCTCGTCGGCGGCAAGCAAGTTGTGTGGGTTTAACGTGCATTCGTATACCTTAATCTTATTCTCCAATGCCAGGTTAATAATTTGCATGCGCATGGTGCCCGCAATGCATCCATCTTCCAGGGTAGGAGTATAGAGCACACCGTTTGAAACAATGAATAGATTGCTCGAATGGGCCTCGATAATGGATAATTTATTGTTTTGAATGAGCGCCTCATCCAGTCCTTTGTCGCGGGCATAGATAGCGGCCTGGACATACAACTGACAATTCAACGTTTTGAGGCCGGAGAGCTTGTTGACTTCCTTTTTGAAATCCATGAAAATATCAACCATTCTCCCACTGGTATTCAGCACATACTCATTGTCTGGTAATGCCTCGACCTCCATGTAATAGGCCATTCCGTCTTGTTTGGGCAAATAAAAACCAGTCGATTGGCGGTAGAAGGTTATGCGCATTCTTCCACCGGCTGTGATACCATTTCGCTGCAACAACTCGTTTGCCTGCGCCTGCAACAATTCGAGAGAGAAGCTTGGGTCTGGCTGAATTTTTAGCGCAGCAGCTGTGACTAGTATGCGTGCAAAATGGGCTTCCAGGAAAAGAGTTTTTCCGTTTATTATTCGAAAGCTTTCAAAAAAACCATCCGAAAAACGAAATGCACGATTATCCTTGGCAATTGCTGCTGCAGACTCATTGTGAAATTCACCCTTATGAAAAAAGTAGCTCATCGGGATAGTTATTAATGGAGATCGCGCACAACGTCTATTAAATCGCTATTCATTGGAATTAAAATTCCACGAACCCCAACTTGTTCTGCACTCTGTATGTCTCTCGGGCGATCTCCAACCATAACGCTTATGGCGGGGTCAATGTCATAAAGAGCAAGTGCACGTTCTAGTAATAAACGTTCCGGTTTTCTCGTAAGTGAATTTCCGAATTCCGGATGATGCGGTGAGTAGAAGATGCGTTTGATTTCAACACCCGACTCTTGACAAGTGTGCAGAAGCTTTGCGTGTATTTCAGCCACTGTTTCGTGCGTGTACAATCCTTTGGCAATGCCGCCTTGGTTGGTTATCACTACAATAAGATACCCCCTAGCTTGTGCAATTGCCATGGCCTCGACCACGGTAGGAAGTATAATAAACTCGTCTACCGTGGTGGTGTAATCGCCCGGATCGTGATTGATTACACCATCTCGGTCGAGAAACAAGGCTTTGTTTTTCATGTTTCTAGGGACTTTTTGTGTTTTGAACGAATGGTTAGCCAAGCGATAACAAGCGCCAGAAACATGAGGCCTGAAGCGGTAATAAATGCAGCTCCCGGGAAGTAGAAATTACCCGGTTGGGTATAGTGACTAAAAATGCCCGCCATGAGGAGCGGGCCAATAATAGATGTAATACTCTGAACACTTGTGATGATGCCTTGCAGCTCTCCTTGTGCATTGGAAGGAACGGATTCTGTCATAAGCGTTTGTATCGCGGGGCCGTTAATTCCTCCAAGGCAGTAGGGTAGGATAGCCACCATAAGCCAGGCCCCGCTTGGGGCAAGACCAAAGCCAGCCATGCCGATGGTATACAACGTGAGGCCCACAAGCATTGCATTTGAATTGCCAATGCGTCTATTGACCACACGCACTAAAACACCCTGCACAAACGCCACGATAATGCCCACAGTCATAATGGAAATACCAATCGCTTTTTCATCCCAACCAAACTTCAGCATGGTGTAGTACTGCCAATTGGTCATCACCGCCTGAGCGCCTAGGTAGAGCAGAAAGAATACAACGAGAAAACCAAGTATACTGCGGTGTTTGGTGATATTGATAAACGCCCCAACGGGATTCGCTCTTTTCCATTCAAAGGCCCTGCGCCTGTCGGCAGGTAATGATTCCGGAAGAATAAAATATCCATACAACCAATTGAGCAGTGAGAGGGCTGCGCATGCGAAAAAAGGCACTCGAACACCCCAAAGAGCGAGAAG
>CAMBPD010000093.1 GCA_945869405.1 Chryseobacterium gleum
TTTCTTACTTGTTGTGATGGCAGCCTTAGGGTTGCAAACCGGTTTTGCACAAAAAACGGTGGTGAGCGGGAAAGTAATTGACGCCATTACCAAGGAGCCGTTGCCCTTTTCGCCAGTCATGTTTGTGGGTACTAAATCGGGGGCGCAAACCGATCTCGACGGGAACTATAAAATCGAAACCTACTACAGCAGCGATTCACTGCGTGTGATGGTTCTCGGATATGCGCCTCTCTCGAAAAAAGTCAAGCAAGGCACGATCAGTGTGATAAACTTCGAGCTCGCTGCAGCATCGAGCCAAACAGCCGAAGTGGTCATACGCCCCGACGATGGTCCCAACCCGGCCATTGCGCTCATGAAGAAAGTGATTCGCAATAAGAAAATCAACAACCGCGAAAAACTCGACGCTTACGAATATGAGGCATACAATAAGGTGGAATTCGACCTCAATAACATCAGCGAAAAATTCCAAGACCGAAAAATTTTCAACGCTTTTGAGTTTGTTTTTGAAGGAGTAGACACCTCTCAACAAAAACCTTATTTACCCGTATTCATGACTGAGTCGCTTTCCGACTTCTACTTCAAGCGAAATCCGAAATTATCGAAAGAAGTTGTGAAGGCTACCAAAGTAAGCGGTGTCGAAAACGAATCAATCAACCAGTTTTTGGGAGATATGTATCAGAACATCAACGTTTATGATAACGAGCTCGTTGCATTTAGTAAGAGCTTCACCAGTCCGCTTTCCACCTACGCTCTCGGTTTTTATGATTATGGGTTGGTAGATAGCGCCACGATAGACGGCAAGTGGTGCTACAAACTTCAATTCTTTCCGCGACGAAAAGCCGAACTGTTATTCTTCGGAGAAATGTGGATTGCCGACACCTCGTATGCAGTAAAGCAAATTGATGCCACTATTGCCGAGGGGGCCAACATCAACTGGATAAAAGGATTTCAAGTAAAACAAACATTCGATGAAATCGAGCCAGAAGTGTGGATGCTTGCGAAAGACGAATTGGTCGTGGACTTCAACATTTCCGAGAAAAAACTTGGCGCATACGGCAGAAAGACTTCCTCTTACCGCAATTTCCGCATCAACAAAGAGAGGCCCCAAGAATACTACGAGGGCTTCAGTGATATTATCGTAGAAAAAGACGCCAGCGACCACGACGACACCTATTGGCAACAATCTAGGCACATAGCGCTTACCCCGAAAGAGGAGCGCATCTACCACATGGTCGACACGCTAAAAAACTTGCCTCAATTCGTCACGGTCTCGAACGTTCTAAACCTGTTTATCAACGGCTACAAAGTTCACGGCAACTTCGAGCTCGGCCCGTATTACACGTTCTACAGCTTCAACCCCATCGAAGGTAATCGCCTGCGTTTCGGTGGTCGCACGAGCAATGATTTCAGTAAAAAAGTAATGCTAGAAGGTTACCTAGCCTATGGGTTTAAAGACGAGCGCTTCAAATATGGTGGTGGTTCTACGTGGGTACTCAACAAGAATCCGCGCATGGCTATGAACGTATTCGCCAAACGTGATATGGAACAGCTAGGCCAAGGAAATGGAGCTTTTCGACAAGACAATGTGCTTTCGTCGCTCTTCAGAAGAAACCCCGCCAACAAACTCACCGATGTAACAGAGCTCTCCGGATACTTCGAAAAGGAGTGGTTATACGGACTTCAAAACAAAGTGCTTTTCAAACACCGCGTGCTCAAACCGGCCGGTAGCAACTTCCGCTACGTGCGTTTCGAGCCCGACATTAACGCTGAAGAACAAGTCAACTACCTCATTACTTCGGAAGTAGGATTGTATACGCGCTTTGCCTACAAAGAGAAATTTGTCTACGGCGAATTCGAGCGTCTGAGCCTCGGAACAAATTACCCTGAATTGGAACTGCAATATAGCTATGGTATTCCCGGCCTTATGGGCGGCGAGTTTGAATACCACCGCGTGGGTGTTCGAGTTTCAGATAAAATTCGATTTGGGCCGTTTGGCTACTTGAGGTTTTCCACAGAAGCCGGAAAAATTTACAACCCCCTTCCCTATCCTCTTCTGATGATTCATCAGGGAAACGAAACCTTCTTCTACGATGAGGGCTCGTACAACACGATGAATTACTTCGAATTCGTCAGCGATCAATGGGTGAGCCTATGGGCGTCTTACCATGCTGACGGCCTCTTTTTTAACAAGATTCCGATGATGCGCCGCTTGAAGTGGCGCGAGGTTGCCAGCGCAAAGGCTGTTGTTGGCGGCTACGACATGCGCAATGATGCCATACTATCGCGCGATGTCAACGGCGATGGAATACCCGACATATATACCCTCAGTAAACCCTTTGTAGAGGCTGCTGTCGGGGTTGAAAACATCTTTAAGGTATTGCGCATCGATTTCATTTGGCGCCTTACCTATCTTGATAATCCCAATATTGTAAAATATGGTTTGCGGGCAAAATTGCAGTTCGAGTTTTAATAGTGTCACTCGTATCTTCGCATTCATATTTCTGCCCACATGTCTACCTTCAAAGCTCACATCAACATCATGCCCCTCGAGGCATTGCTCGATCCACAAGGAAAGGCCGTAACAAGCTCAATGACCAACATCGGACTGCCCGAAATCAACAACGTGCGCATCGGTAAACACATCACGCTGAGCATCGACGCTAAAGACAAAAAGACGGCTGAGAGCAAAGTAGAAGAGGCGTGTAAAAAACTACTGTGCAACGAAATCATGGAGTATTTCACCTTCGAGCTGGAAGAAGCGAAGTAAGCCACATGCACGCTCGCTGGAAAACACTGGAGTCGCTGTCGCAACTCGACGAGGCCGTTGCACAATCACACGTGTCTCCGCAGATCATTTTCAAGCACAGTACACGCTGTATCATCAGCAAAATGGCACTTAAACAATTTGAAGAAAGCCTTGGGGAGATTCCCCAACACGCCACGTTGCTGTTTTTAGATCTCATTTCTCACCGCGACATCTCAAATGCCATTGCAATGCAACTCGGAGTGCACCATGAAAGTCCTCAAGTGGTTGTTATCAAAAAGGGACAAGCTGTCTTTCATGAATCACACCACTCCATCGATGCGGTATCTATTGCAGAAAATTGCTAGTGCCATTTCTCTACTCGTGTTGTGCTCTGTTCAGCTGAGCGCTCAGGCGTGGGAATACCTCACGCCCCTCAAGACCAATAGCGAAATACGCGGCTGTTCGTTTCTGGATGAACAGCGAGGCATCGCCGTAATCTTAGCAACGAAGAAAGTTTTTCGCACCATGGATGGCGGTGAAACCTGGGAGAATATGTGGACCCCGACAGTTTCAAGTAATCCCAATGATGTGGAATGGGTGACGGAAAATCTGCTTTTCATTGCGGCCGGTAATGGTGATTTGTATCGCTCATTGGATGGTGGAAATACATGGGCGAACATGAATCCGCCTACTACTTCGTGGTTGTACAACGTACATTTCATCAACGAGACAACGGGTTTTGTGACAGGGGAAAGTGGTCTCATTCTTAAAACAACAGATGCCGGCGCTACCTGGACACTCATTCCTGTAATGACGAACAGCCGCTTGTACGGAGTTCATTTTACGGATGAAAACAATGGGATAATTGTTGGATGGAACGGCACCATTCTGCGCACAACCGATGGTGGCGATTCGTGGTCGGTCATCACAACCACTATTACGGCCAGCCTTCAAGATGTTCACTTTTCTGACGCCAACACGGGCTTCATATGCGGTGGAGTTATCGCAAAAACAACGGATGGTGGACTCACCTGGAACACTGTGTACTCTGCTGCTAACAACTACTTCTATGTCATGAACGTGAGTGCCAACGGACAAGGTTATGCCGCGGGCAACATGGGTGTTTTCGTTAAAACGACCAACAGCGGACAGACATGGCAAAACCAAACGGTGTTGGGTGACGGTGATATTTTCTGTGGTGATCACGTGTCGTCGACCTCAGCGTTCATGATGGGGAAAATGCAAATTCACAAGAGCACGAATGGTGGATCTTCGTGGTCGGTTATAAAAAATGCAGCGCCCGGCGGAGGCGTCACTGCATTGCAGTTTTTGTCGGATACACAAGGAACCGTTGTTTCATTTGCATCCGGAGGAACCTTTTATGGCGGTATCGCACAGACATCGGACGGGGGAAAGCTTTGGAACATCCGTCAAACCTCCACGACTGGCGGTTGGTATGCCGTCGATTTCCCAACGCCGCAAGTGGGTTATGTGCTTGGCACTACGAACCTGGGCAAAACTACCAATGGCGGCACAACATGGACCTACAGCACTTCGCCCACGCTCACAGCTACCTGCCTCGAATTCATTGATGCACAAACAGGATTTGCAGGCGGTTTTGGTGGAGCCTCAAACATTTGTAAAACAACGAATGGCGGAACCTCTTTCACATGTGGCACCAACATAGGCGCCAGCGATATTCACTTTATCGATAGTCAGCGCGGTATAGCTGTGCGATACGTGCAAGGCGGGGGTGATACTTACTACAAGACATTTGACGGCGGGGATACGTGGGAATATCATAATGGAGTCATCGGATCAACCATTTACTTCTATGACGACAGCCTCGGTTTTGTGGGGAGTAATAGCGGTGTTTTCCGGACACTCAACAGCGGGGAGACTTGGGATTTTATATTCATAGGCGCCGGCCTCGTGCGCGACATCAAATTCTATAACGAGAATCTTGGTTTTTGCGTAAGCGAATATGCTGACTTGTATAAAACAGAGGATGGTGGCGAAACCTGGACTGTCCTCTTGCAAAACAATATCAGCAACTTAGGAGCATCCACCGCTCATTTCACCGACAACTATTGCTACATCGGTTCGGGTGGCGATATGTACCGCACCGAGCTTGGATGCGGCACATTTGAGCTAGGCAACATCACCGGCGATCAGCAATGGTGCGAAGGTGTTTATGGACAACTGGTGTGCGAGCAAGTTGCAGGAGCCCTCAGCTACGAATGGCAATTGCCCGAAGGTTGGACAGGTGCCGAAAACGATCGCCTCATTCAGCCTATACCAAACGCTAACGGAGGGCTTGCTTCGGTAACCGTTACCAATGCATGCGGCCTCACCGACTCAGCGAGTATCAGTGTAAGTGTTACCGAACGAGTCGACAGTGTGTATGCGATTGTGGGACCCGCTGTGTTATGCGCAGCAGCGAACGCCACATATAGCGTTACGGCCGATGTGAATGCCACCGACTACAACTGGCAAACGACGGCATCGACTTCCGTGCTAAATGATAACACGATTGAGATAATTGCAGTAAATCAGGACTTCTTTATCAGCGTGCAAACAGCCAACGATTGCGGGGTAAGCAACTATATCACGCTCACTGTTGCTGTTCCTGACACGAACACTTCACCGGCAAATTACAACGGCGATTGTGTGGTAAACGAGGAAGACATGCAGCTACTGCTCGATAATTATGGCTGCATAGAAAACTGCGGCCCGTTCGATTTGAACGGAGATGGATATATCGGGGTCGACGACGTAATTCTCTTTATCGAGTTCTCGGCGCAATAGCCTACGACTTAATCGCCGCAATGCCGGGTAAGTCAGTCCCTTCGAGTGCTTCCAGCATGGCGCCGCCACCGGTGCTTACATAACTCACCTGATCCGCCAAGCCAAACTGATTGATCGCGGCAACACTATCACCGCCGCCTACCAATGTGAATGCTCCTGAATGGGTGGCGTCAACCAATGCCTGAGCAATAGCCTTTGTTCCATGTGAAAAGTTTGGCATTTCAAAAACACCCATTGGACCGTTCCACAACACGACCCTCGATTGTTGTATGACTTCCGAGAAAGGAGCGATAGATTGTGCGCCAATATCGAGGCCCATCCAACCCGAAGGAATGCCGCGACTATCCGCTGTTGTGATTGTGGCATCATTTGAAAATGCATCGGCTACCACAGAGTCCTCGGGTAGGTAAATATTCACCCCTTTGGCGCGAGCCTTGTCGAGTAGGTCTTTGGCCAAATCTAACTTGTCGTCTTCCACCAATGAGTTGCCTGTGCTGCCGCCTAACGCCTTAAAAAAAGTATACGCCATGCCTCCGCCTATGATGACGTTGTCTACACGATCGAGTAGATTCTCCAAAATCGTTATTTTGCTGGATACTTTACTTCCCCCAATGATGGCGGTAACTGGCTTTGCTGTTGAATTCAGCACGCGGTCGATACTCTGAACTTCGTTCTCCATTAAATAACCAAAAAGTTTGTCGGTGGGGAAGAAGCTTGCTATCACCGCGGTGCTGGCGTGCGCTCTGTGCGCTGTGCCAAACGCATCGTTCACATACACATCACCATTTTCAGCGATCTGTCCCGCAAAAAACTCATCGCCCGCCTCCTCTTCTTTGTAAAACCGGAGGTTTTCCAACAACGCAACATCTCCATTCTTCATCGAGTCGACTACCTTGCTCACTCGGGCTCCGATGCAGTCGTCTGCAAACAAAACGTGCTGTCCCAATAACTCGGACAAACACGGCAACACATGCTTCATAGAGTACTTCGCCTCAGGGCCTCCCTTGGGCCTTCCCAAATGCGACATCAAAATGACCTTGCCGCCACCGTCAGCGATCTTACGAATGGTCTTTAAAGCGGCTCGTATGCGAGTGTCATCGGTAACCAAGAGTTGATCATTCAATGGCACGTTAAAGTCGACGCGCACCAATACACGCTTGCCGGTAAAGTCGAAAGATTCAATTTGATAAGACATTGACGTAGTTTTTCGCAAATGTAACTACACGACGCTGACTCAGTTTCGCGCCATGACATTGCGAACTCCACTGTATTCTTTTAACTCCATTTTAATAGAGCCCACTAGTATTTCCGCCTCTGCTAATACTGGAATATGATTCAAGTCGTCCGTAATCCAAACAGTAAGGTCCTGCTCCTGTTTAAACACCCGCCCTTTTTGCAAAACGGGAACAAACTTCATACAACGAAAAGTACCCGCATCTATGGTGATCGTTTCCTTCCCTGTGTACTTCATTTTAATTGGGTAAATCTCATCATCCACCAAAGCGGTAATCGTGAATACATCGCCTATTTGCGCATAACTATAATCCAAGGTTCGAGCATAATAATATGAACTCAACATGTCCTGCACAAAATCAGGCGACTGATAGCCTTCGCCCTTCATGTTTTTGAACGCTCTTCTTTCGGGGAAAAATGTATAGTCTTGTTGTATACGGTATCCGCCCTCGTCACAATTGCGCAGAAAACGATACGGAAACATGCCCTCCTTGTCGATGTGTGTTTCATAATGATCTCGCACCTTAAAAAACCAATCAACCGAACCAACACTTTTGCCGGTACCCACAATCTTGTAGGCGTCTCTTCCCGCAAATTTATATGGGCTGTCCTCCACGTTTAGCGTGGCCGTTCCGGCATCTATTATGCCATAATGAATTCGGTATGTGAGCCGCTCGCCGGCCATAAACGCATAATTCGCTGATGACCGAAAGCCTTTGTCGGGCAGGTAATCAACATTCGTCTTGGTTGGCTTCACTTGAGCTTGAAGCGCAGACACTCCGGTCAACGCAACAAAAAGAATAATCGCTGCTTTCATGTTTCGGCACTTTCAATGCATGTGCCAAACCAACGCGCGCATCAGTCAATTGTTGCTATGCACTTCAACTCGATTGCTATCGGCGAGGGCAAGGCGTTAATTTCAACCGTTGTTCTGCACGGCTGCGCATCCTGGAAATACTCCGCATAGAGCTTGTTATATGTATGAAAATCTCGCTTCATGTTAACCAGAAACACGGTCACGTCTACGAGGTTTTCCCACTTGCTCCCGTTCTCTTCCAGAATCACACGCACATTGTCGAACACGTTGCGGCATTGGGCTTCGAAATCGAGCGTGAGGTAATTGCCAAACTTATCCAACGTCAAACCGGGCACACCACTATCGGTAGCATCACTGCCCGCAATGCGCGGACCGACGCCCGATAAAAACAAAAGATTTCCAACGCGTCGTGTGTGTGGATAAAGACCAACGGGTTTGGGTGCTTTGCTTGACATTGTAAATGTGTTTTATAGCGCGAAGATAGTTCGATAGAGGAAAGAGCGAAGGTGCAAGGGCGAAGGCGTGGGGTGTAATTTAATCTAGGGGCAATTAGCGACAGTGGAGTTTTGATTTTGGCCACGCACAAAGTACCATCCTGATTAGTGCATTCGTGTCAACCCCCAGCGCTTCAGCTGGTGGGCTATTAAAACAATCTAACTATTCATAAGCAACGACCACCAACAAACCTATACCTCACCGCTTATACCTAATACCTATATTTGCAACCCAGCAATTCACGCGCTGTAGACATACTCTGAAGTATAACATGCAATTGTACCGATGAAAAAACTCTATAACACCGTGGACCGACGCGTACTAAAGGAGCAAATCGTTCAAAGCAACGAGCCGCGTACCACCGTGTCGTTCTACAAATACCATCCTATTGCGAACCCGCAGTTTTTCCGCGATTTCTTGTTTTTGCATTGGGAATCACTTGGCGTCTTAGGCCGAACCTACATCGCTGCCGAGGGCATCAACGCACAAGTCAGCGTACCCACCAATCAATTCGAGGCCTTCCGCGAAAACCTATCCAACATTACATTTTTGGATGGAGTACGGCTTAACACAGCAGTCGAAGACGATAGCAAATCCTTCTACAAGCTCATCATCAAACTGCGCAACAAAATCGTTGCTGATGGCATCGATGACCCCAGCTTCAACCCGTCCAATACCGGCGTTCACCTCTCGGCCCATGCGTTCAACGCACTGACGTCGCAACCCGACACCATTCTCATCGACATGAGGAATCATTACGAGAGTGAGGTCGGTCATTTCAAAAACGCTATTCTGCCCGATTCCGACACATTTCGTGAAGAAATAGAAATGGTAGAGGGCATGCTTAAGGGAAAAGAAGATAAAAACATTGTGATGTATTGCACCGGCGGTATTCGCTGTGAGAAGGCCTCTGCCTATCTCAAATACAAAGGGTTTCCCAACGTACACCAACTTGAGGGGGGAATCATTAAGTACGCCCGCGACATACAAACCAATCAATTAGAAAACCGGTTTCTCGGGGTTAATTTCGTTTTCGATGAGCGATTGGCAGAGCGCATTTCTGAAGATGTTGTCGCGCAATGTCATCAGTGCGGCGAGCCCTTCGACCATCACACCAATTGTGCAAATCTCGCTTGCCATATCTTGTTCATACAGTGTCTGAGCTGCAAGGAAAGGATGAACAGTTGCTGTTCAGATTCATGCAAAGAGATTTCTCAACTACCTGAAGAATCACAGAAAGAGTTACGCAGAGGCAAGGCGCCAGGACGTAATATCTTCAAAAAAGGAAGGGGAGAACATTTACAATTCAAAACCAACAGAACAAAGAAAGAGTAAGGCTATCCGGCCGCTATCTCGCTCAGTTTAGGCGTTCCTTGCACGCGCAAAAACTTGATATGTTCAAGCATCGCCTCTCCAAAGGTGGCCTTCTCAAAATAGGGCACCCCATATTCTATCGCTGTGCTCTTTACAATTTTCGAGATCTCTGGGTAATGCACATGACAAATCTTGGTGAAGAGGTGGTGCTCTACCTGAAAATTAAGCCCTCCAACATACCAAGACAACCATTTGTTTTTGGTTGCAAAATTCATTGTTGTCCTCAATTGATGTTCCGCCCATGAATAGGGAATGAGTCCTTTTTCATCGGGTTGCGGGAAATATGCGTCTGGCACAGCGTGCGCCAATTGAAACACAACCGCTAATATCCAGCCGCTCACCGCATTCATCAATAGAAAGCCGGTAATCCCTTGCCACAAAGGCATTCCGAGGTACACTGGAACACCAATAAACGCCGCGAAATAACAAACCTTGATTCCTGTTGTCTTAGCCAACCACACCAGATTCTTTCCGGCCGGCCGCTTATTCATACCCTCTCTTTTGTAATGGAAAAACTGCACTAAATCCTTCAACAAGCTCCAATATAAAGTAAGTATCGTGTACAAGAAGAATGCATATATCCACTGATATCGATGCACCTTTCTCACCTTTCCGTGCGGCGACAATTTCAGCGCCAACTTGGTATCAATGTCTTCGTCTAGCCCTGCGATGTTTGTATAGGTATGGTGCAAAACGTTGTGTTGTGTCTTCCAGTTCGACACTGTTCCACCAACCAAATTCAAACTATAGCCCACCCAACGGTTGACGTTTTCGTTGGAGGAATACGCTCCATGATTGGCGTCGTGCATTACGCTCATTCCAATGCCCGCCATGAAAAACCCTGTGAGGACATATAGCGCAAAACTCCACCCGGTGGGTGGCAAAAACACTATCTGTAGCGCTATACAAGCTAGATATCCGCCTATTAAAATCACTGATTTCACTACCATCTCCGGATTGGCGAACTTCGATGTACCGGTAGATTCAAAGTAATCGTCAACGCGTTGACGTAATTCCTTAAAAAAGGCTTGCTGATCAGCAGTTCCAAACACAATTCCCGGTTTCGCTTTCGAGTGTTTCAATCTAAAAATTTTATAATTCGAAATTACTGCCTTTGCGCCTTACACACTTAGATTCGTAATCCTTTTGTAACCAATTCACCATGCGCGCACCGCTTGCCTTCCTGCTTGTCATCCAATTTGCGGCCTGCTCAACCGAAAAGCTTGGGCGACCGGGTGGTGACTATACTCTTCTGTTTTCTGTAGGGCAATTCTCAATCCCTGCCAGGCTGCGAATCGACACAGATAGCTCATGGCATATCCTAAACGCAGAAGAAGATATTCGCCTTGACTCCGTTGTCCTAATAGGAGACTCGTTTTACATCAACCTACCCCTTTTCGACTCCTCCATCAAAGGAGTTTGGGCAGAGTCACACATCTCCGGTGTGTGGACCGATCATTCCCGAGTAGACTACCACAT
>CAMBPD010000094.1 GCA_945869405.1 Chryseobacterium gleum
GGAACCACAATGGCATGTAAATATTGTTTTCACATAGCTAAAAATCAACTTTCACCTCTTCATCAGATTTAGTAATAAATAGCACGGATGTAAGAACGTTCACCTCACCACCTCCAACTCCCCACTCTCAAATAGATCCGCTGGTGAAACGACCGGCTCTTCCCAGGGAATTTGATCCTTGTAGCGTTGTTTAATTACCTCTTTCACACTCGGGTTGCTGAAGTCGAAGTCATTCATCTTTTTGAGTGGGCACAGCTCAATGCCAGTGGCTCGCTCGTAGATCTTCCACACCAACTCCGAGCAATAGATCTGTTCGTCGCTCCAATTGAAGTGGCTGTCATACCTCTTCCCTATCATTTTCTGTCCCTCAATTTTCATACGCTCCAATACCTGCTCAGTCAGGATGTTCTCCGCGTTTCGCAGGCGCTTAACCACATAAGCGCCATCTTCGCCTCGCTTAACAAACTCCTCGAATGGAGTTCGCTTTACCGGCTGAACGGCTTCCACCACATAGGTTTTCCCTGCTTCAATATATACGATGCCACAGTGAGAATATTCAGAGCCGGTTGCCAATTGTATGGCCTTGCTCTGGTCACTTTTGGATGCATGGAAAATGATATCCCCATTGCGAAGTTCTTCCTTTGAAGGTTGCGGCTGCGAGCCGCAAGACATGAATTGAATTGCGCAAAAAATGCCGCATGTGACGTGTAAGGTCATTCGAACGATTTTGTTGGTCATTGGATGGATTTGTTATCAGTGTTTGTATGGACTAACTCTGGAAATACCGAGATAGTCGTGCAACGTCGGGTCGGTGCAATATATTTCAGAATCGGAATCACCTTGTATGATATTGAAATCGTGATTTGCGAAAAAAGCACTATCAAAAAGATGGTGCACGTTATATCCCAAAAAGTGAATCTGCCCGCAATGCGCTTGGCAATGCCATGAATCACCAAAGCCATTTTTCGCCAGCAGGTAATTGCATACCGCCTCGTAAAAAGCGGAATAACCAACACAATGTGTGCTCTTATTGGTGAAGAGCTTATTCGGATTTATCTCCGACCGTGTAGCTTGAAAGGAAAGTTGTGCGGAAGTTATTTTATTGGAAAGTTCTGCTATCTGCTCTACGCTTTCCACATTATCCATATCCGCTGCTGAGTCGATGTATGCCATAAGAAACTTCGATGTAATGCGGAAAGAATGTCGCTCACCGCAGTCCTTATAACTGAATAAAGAACGGTACAAGGGACCTCTCATTAGAACCACCAAAACGGCTAATGAAACGAAGACCACGAGCATTACCTTCAATCTACGCATTGTCTAAATTTTTGCACGAAACGTGAATATGATATGAAATCAAAAATGAGTAACGGGATTTCAAAATTACATGGCTGGAAGTAACTTCAAAAGTCTCATTAACGGGCATTTGCACCCAAATAATACGGAGAGTTCCACTTGCTGAAAATCGAACGGAAAGGTATAGAGCTGAATTGATACGTATTCTGGCGTCCCTTAAAACAATACTCGATGGATGTGCCACCGTCTGTAATAATCCACTCGCCAATTCCGTGAAGTTGCATGAGGGCATTTGCATCGCGACAACTCATAAGCGAATTGCCATATCCCACCGCGTAATAGACATAGTCAGAGTTTACCGCCAAATAAGATCGGTAGTTGAGGTTATCCATGTTCAATGATTGCTTCTTTCCGGGTCGATGGGTATACCGGCATTCAAACAGTTGATCCGATGAATTTCGTGTGGCACTAGTTGAAATATGCGGTTCTCCATTAGAATTAATAACCACCGTGGTATGCTCAAATCGGGCAGATCCAAGCACACCCTGCTTATCCTTCCAGCTATCACAAGGCTGAAAGTCCTCCATGAAATATTGCGTATTGAACCAACAGTCGAACTTAACCCTGGAGTCCTTTCCCATTGGTGCTTCCGTCACATTCTCGAAACGCATGGAAGAAATGGGAATCTTAAAGAGAATCAACTTATCCGCAAACATCTTATTTAAGACATGGACAGATCGACTTTTCCAAGTGCGATTGGCAGAATAGATATATACCTCAAAGGCACCCTCATCGTGATATTTGAGTTGATCAAGCATCACCTCAATTGGCCGTTCATGCTGAATACAGACAAAGCGAAAGAAATTTCGCATGCGGAATATTCCGACTGATATCACCAGCAGAAGCAAGATCAATACGATGTATCGCTTTTTCATAGGTTCATATACTGTGCTTAGTGGTGATGACACCGAGCGTCAAATGTAGATTTAACGGCGTTTCTTTCTATTCGAACATGGTTCTTGTGCCTCACGCTCCATCCAATTATTGTGTCTGCCGGAAGCCCAAAAACATTTCAGATAGTTATAATAAAAGGAAAACAATCCCATGCGTTCATATTGCTTCCAATGAATCCTTTCATGAATAAGTGGATGCGCGCAGGGATCACTTGAATCGGCTGTTTCAAATTGGGACTCCATAAACATTCCAAAAGGTGGAATTGTAATAGCCATTTGATGACCGGGTATCTCAACAGGTGTATAAAAAACAAATGGATGCTTGAAAATATTCAGGATTGCTATCCATACTAAACACATTACCAATGCGAAGTATCGCTTTTTAAATCTACCTCGAATTAGAGGACTACTATCAGCTGCCCATTTTGACCTTTGTGACATATTCTAAACAGTTAAAGCGGATATTATCGTCAATAAAGAAGACCACATATCTATCGTATCATCAACCTACTGAAATCAATCGAATCGCCAAGGAACATATTGAAATCAACAGACTCCTGGAAACCGCTTAATTCTTTATCTTGTCTGTATTGCCAGAATAAACAGGCAGGTTCTTTAAAGTCTGGCATAAACATGAAATTTTCGTTGATGTATAACCAAGTGGGATAATGCTGATTCCGTTGCTTGAGAAATAGTTTATAGAAAAAATACTCGGAGTACAAAATGGGATCTACTCCATAATGCTGCTTTGCTAAACTCAACCATTTAAACGCCTCGTCCATGTTGCAATTACCATTCTCAACATCCAATATTGGCGGTAAATCGCCCTTTTCGAGTTGAACCGTCTGTTTGAATACATTAAACTGTATTTCTGCCGAAACATCAGGGGCAAAAAAATGATAGGCACCTCGCACTATACCTCTTTTCTTCAGGGAATTCCAGTTTTTACTGAAATTCCTATCCACCATTGGCGTGAATTTTCTGAGCCCTTTCACCTTACATGTATCAACAGCCCTAATCGCCCTGAGGATTACAAAGTCCTTATCGTTATCTAAAGCAGTCCAATTCAATTCTCCGGAATATTGATTCGAAATGTCTACACCACGAATCTGATGGCTGCTATGCGACTTTAATTTCAAATCACTCAACGTAAAAAAGCTTAATGAAGCAATGGTCAAAACGAGCAATACAAATAATATTCTTATCATTTTACAATGATATAACAAATGAAATGGGGATTCAGCATTCGTCATCTATTCAGTTAAAAGGCATGCCATCCACCATACCGATAATGCCCGATGATAGTAAAGTTGAAAAGACAATCTTCCAGCACTTGACCACTGCCAATGTTATGGACTATAAGATACCTTACACCATCGGCTGATTTTCGGTTCACAACTATTCCAATGTGAGTAACCGCTCCTCCGAGATTCCAACATACAACATCGCCTGGAAGATAATCCCCGGCCGAAGAGGTAACCGGAAGCGACATTCCCTTTCTGCCAAATAACGTCATTAGGTTAGGTACTCGGCGATGATCAATGCTTCGGTCAGTCGACTTGAGCCCCCACTTTTTGGGATACCTCGAAAAATTCGCCTTCATATCTTCATGCACCTCGCGCTGCAAATCAATCCCCATTTTACGATACGCCCGAATTACTACATCCGTGCAGACTCCCCTATCCGACGGCACATCACCGTTGGGGTAATCAATCTTAAAGTATGATGGATCATAACGCACTTGCTGTTGTGTAAGGGTCAACGTGCTATCTGCCAGCCGTTCATAAAAATTGGATTGACCCAACGCCGTTGACATAACACTTAAGAGGCAGGCTAGAGATGCAACTATCCTTGACATAAACTCAGAATTTATCATTTAATCAATTCTACATCCGACAATTTCACTTCTTCTTATTCTTCACCTCCTTCTCATGCCCAAACCACACAAGAGCATAACCCTCATAAATTTCAATACCGATTGCATTCCAGGGTTGTCTCCACATGCCGATATTCATCATACATGCATGATGCCCGGAGCTGCTCTTCCACATTTCGAGAGCTTGCTCCGGTGAAATCCCATTGCTCGACCAGGCCGCGATTTCATAGCCATATCCGGTGTAAGTGGTGAGCTCGGAAGGTTTGCTCCAAACCAATTCAACATTAGCGTGATCGTCTGTGTAGCAGCATTCACTCCACGGCCCGTTATCCGACCAGCTGTGTAAATTGCATTCGCCGTGAACCGGATCATTATCGACAAGGTCACGAGCATGCACTTGTGCCACATAGGTTAAGGATTCGGAAAGTGGTATTGTGGGAAGCCTCCTCGATTTGCGGTACTTCATGATGATATCATAAAGCTCTTGCTCTGAAGCTGACAATGTTTGGGCGTCAGAAGCTTTAGCAGTCATGGCCATCAGCACAATTAAAAGGACTGTTTTCATCTCGGCAGATTTTAGTTACTCATTCATTAAGGCTCGCCAACTCCACCGCCTATTGGATACAGATCGGTGGGTTCAATGGTGTCGCAAATTACATCTATGATTAAATAGTACTCTCCCGTCTCCAAATCTTCACCTCTTGAATAGACGGTATCACAAAGTTTTCTTGATTTGACAGGCTCATGCTTCAAGGCGTTCCCCTGTTGGCCAAAGGCCAATACCACGAGGGTAATTAATATAACAATGAAATGGTTTCGCATAGGCTACTGAATCTGATGGTTGTAATTGGCATACGTGATTTAGCCGGAAATATTGGCTAACCAATAATGGCCTAATTACCACAAGTATGCCAAAGCAAGATTATTTCCGAGATAACGCACTAAAACTTTTTCCGCTGGCGTTGCAGCAAAAGAATCGAGCAAGCCATTCCAACGCTCATTAAATCTATTCCTAAACCCTAAAACCCTTCCCATGAAAAGCATCGCACTCGCAATTATGGTATTCATTTCTTCGGAATTGGTAGCTCAACTTATTACCGTTAAGTTGGATACTTGTCAATTCTTTGAGCATTCCGCATTGATGAGCACCCCACAAGCCATAGAATCAGGATCATTGGTCTATAAAAAACTATACTCAAACATACCCAATTTCGAAGTCACATTCAATATCGAAAAAAGGGTTGAAACCTACAATAACTATGACTTTGAAATAATTGAAATCAATCCAAGTTCAAACATTTTAGACCTTGTTGTGAAGGAAAGAGACCTAACTTCTTTAGTTGTCTTGGGATAAACCGAAGAAGGCAATATCATGTACATTTATGAATATCGAGAGGGTGACTTGATGAAAGGTTTTTTTAGTATAAATCCGGAAATCATTCTATCTGAAACGCAGCCTAGCGTTGTAGAGTCTGAATAAATTCGCTCTTTAATCAGCACAATGAGTTGCATTCCCCTTACCTTCACACCCAGAAAGTCAAACGCTTTCGCACAGCATGCGCGTGTGATGCGGGGTTTCGGAAAGGCTTGTGTGGCGGGAGTTTCAGATGGGGAACTTATTTCCTAACTCTCCGCTTAAAAATTAGATCCCGACGGTAGTTGGGATTTTTTTTTGAAGTACCTAAGTTTTTTAGATCGGGAGATTGCGGGACCATCGAAAAAAAAACTGTTGCACTAAGAGGTGCCTGGGGTTCGAATCCTACATACTCCTATGAGTTAAGTCCGTTCTGGCCTTTTTTTTTTAGTGGCGAATGGTCGTGGTGGATGAGAATGATGAATGGAGAATAGTTGTGCGCTTGTTAGCAATAGCTTCGGCTGCGCTCAGCTACCGGGGCTTAGGCTGCGCTCAGCCACCACTCAGTCGAAGGCAGGACATTGAATTGTAAGACACTCGAGGTAGCCCCTTAGGGGCGGAATATCAATAACAGAAGGAGCGCCCCTCCCCGATGGCAAAGCCCCGTAGGGGCGGTATGTCTCAACCCAGCATGTTCTTACTATAACCCACCAATGGCGAGAAGGACCAACAGCCAGATGTTTCGCCCCGCTGGGGCTTCGTGCAGCGCATGGAGCATTGTGATGCGGATATGCCGCCCCGCTGGGGCTTCGGCTCCCCCATTCTGCAGGGTGTTACGGATATGTCGCCCCGCTGGGGCTGCGTCTCCTCCGTTCCGCAGGGTGTTACGTATATGTCGCCCCGCTGGGGCTGCGCCTCCTCCGTTCCGCAGGGTGTTACGTATATGTCGCCCCGCTGGGGCTTCGTGAAGTGCATTGTGATGTGGATATGTCGCCCTGATGGGGCTTCGTCTCCCCCATTCCGCAGGGTGTTACGGATATGTCGCCCCGCTGGGGCTTCGGCTCCCCCATTCCGCAGGGTGTTACGGATATGTCGCCCCGCTGGGGCTTCGGCTCCCCCATTCCGCAGGGTGTTACGAATGTGTCGCCCCGCTGGGGCGTGCGCGTTGTCAATTATCACTTATAAACGCAATAAGACTTTCGCCTATAGCGAGTGGAATGGGGTCTTTTGTTGGTCAATCAATAACGCTCACGCAGCACGCTGAGGTGATGCTGGGTATGGCCTGCAATCATAAACCCAAGCATCTCCGCCGTGACAGCGTTCCCATTGGCATTGCCTTCAAACTGGAGCATAGGGCGAGTCATGGTCTCAAACAAACTCACAGTTGCATCACGTACCGTAAGGAATTCTCGCAACAACTGTTCCTTGGAAAACAATACCTCATGAAGATTTGCTATGAACTCGTTTTCATCAAAGCCGGGGTTCGGTGTGCTATCCATGCGCGAAAAACGCAATGCGCGATAGGCGAAAATGCGCTCCGTTTCGATCATGTGTCGGATCACTTCTGCCACTGTCCATTTACCATCTGCATAGGCAAAGTGCCATTTCTCGTTGGGTATTTGCTCTATAAAATCGGCAATTGATGTTTTGTTCTTTCTCAATTCCAGCAAGAGATCGTTGGATTCGACCAGATCAAAGTAGTAGTGATAATAGGCCGGCGCTTGCGGGTAAATGGATTTGTCGAGCATGGGGCGAAGGTAGAATGATTTTGGAATTGAATGTGCTCGGGCGAATGCGCAACGATGCCGAGGCAAATGCTATGCTCGCGCGTAAACTTCTTGCGGCATTTGCCGAGCTGAGCCGAAGGCTCTAACCAGTATCGGCACAGACTAGCTGCGCTAAGCCTGCGCCAGGGACGCATGGCGCGGTAAGAAAATATACGTTCGGTTTTAATAATGAATCAGTTAGAATTCGTCAGAAATCGGCCAACAATTTTTGAGTATTGACAACCGTAAAAGTGCGCCCATTGAAAGTATACAATGCACCATTTTCACCTGCAAACCAAACATGTCCTTTTTTGTCGGAGGCAATGGTATTTACCGATTTTACGGGACACGCTTCAGCATCTTGCAAGTGATGCATGACGCCAGACTCGAAGTAAGAAACGCCTTGAATCTTGTTGCTCTCCGCCTCGGTTCCCATCCAAACCCTTCCATTTTTATCTTCGTGCAAACAGGTCACACGTATTCCGTCGAAACCGTGATCTGCACCGTAATAACGCATGTCTTTGCCATCGTATCGGTACACTCCGGCTGCATCAGTGCCTATCCAAACATCTCCTCGGCTGTCTTGAATGGCGCATGAAACGATACCGGCAGGAAGTTTTATGGTTGAAACTAATTTGCCTCCGTCCATTCTATAGCCACCGTTATTCATCCAAATATTGGCGTCTAAATCCTCCATTATAGAGGTTGCTTTGAAGGGCTTAATAAGATCCACATAGGTTTTTCCGTTGAATCGCATAAGCAACTGTTGCCCCGACAACGAATCATAAACAGCCATCAAGGCATGTTTCAAGTGGTTTACTGAAAGACCTCTGACTTGCCTTTTGATGGGGGATTTTTCAATAGATGATTTTGATTCGGCTATGAATGGAGTCGACATAGGCAGGTCATTCCAACTCTCAAAGGTGTATTCCATAATTCCGTTCTCCGTTCCCAACCACAGGTGACCTTGGGGGTCAGTCGTGATTTCATACACACTCATACGCGGAGATTTTTCGGGTACCGTATATAGTTCTGGTTTTGATCCTTGAATTCTCCATAGGCCTTCGCCCTCGGTGCCTAGCCAAAGGGAACCATTCTCATCGAGCAGACTGCAACGAAAGTCGAGCGAAGAAACATCGGTTTGAGCGCGCGTAGCAAGCGCAAGGCTCAAACCGGTTATGCAAAGAGATAGAGTAAGTTTCACAGTTTAAGTATTTGGTGGTGAATACGCCACCATTGCTTGTAAGGTTACGCTGATATTTGTCAGCTTCTTCCACTGGTCTGAAGAGGTTTCAACGAGCGACTGTTGGTATTGAGTGGTTGCTTATTGATCGTATTTACTCTCGAATGAAATTGTTGTAATTACCGTTCTTAACCCAAAGCGCAAACCCGCTTCGGCCAAGGAAACGATTCGCTGCACTATCTCCATTCTCTATCCATCCGCTCCAGTGAAAATGAACGCAATGCATTGCGTCCCTGCCGTCCTTCTTAAACAAGACTTCATTTTCCCTCGTACCTCGTCCTTCGTCCCTAGTACCTCGTCCCTACTCAAACACCTTCGGCGTCTGCCCCTCATACACTTCCGGCATCATGCCCACGTCGGCGCCGATGTAGGTGGGGTCGCAATACACATAGGTTCGATTCTTATAGTTGAAACGCGCGTCTTCGGGATGCACATCATCGAGTGCTACGGCCATGGCCACGTGCCCGGGGTAGTTGAGGCCAATGGTGGGAGCGCCCACGAAGGTGCGAATGAGATAGTTGAGCAAGAAAGTGCGGTCTTCACAATCCGCATGGCTGTAATGCAATGACTCTTCTGCAATGCAAAACTTTTCATAGCCAAATTGCTCTTGGTCGGTGGCGTAAGGAATGCCTACACACACCAGCGCATATAAGAAACGTAATTTCTCGCGTTGGGTAGGCATGGCATCGACCAAGCTGCGCAGACGACTATTGCAGACAGCATCAAAATCATCTGAACCGGCATCACTGAAGTAAAAATCGAGGTCTGCTTGCGGTATGCTGGCGTAATACTCCGATCGATACCGATTGTAGGGAACCTCCACCTCGTAGTTCTTTCCATCGAAGTCAAATACAATATTCCGACTCATGAGCGCATCGGGAAACACGCTACGACTATTCTGCTGGAGTGTAAACACGCCCTTGGCGCCTGCATGACTGCCATCGTAGGTGAATAAGCTTCGCTCACTGTTGTCGTCGAGCAGGAAATACTTCACGCCATACATCTCGATGAAACTGCATCCGAAAAACATACCTGCAAAGGGGTACGCCAGGTAGGCTCCTCGTTCAGTATACATCAGTCGCACATCATATCCAAGCTGAACGAGCATATACCAGCTAAACATAGTGGCATCGGTGCGTTGTTTAACCATTGTGATGCTCCATTGCTGCGTTAAAGCAAGCAAGCCCCAATCGCTCAAATGCAATAAGTCTCGCTGAGCGCGCAGATATGCCAAATAGCCTTCAACCGATTTCTCGGAGCACTTTTTCCAATAATCCGCAATGCTGCTGGAATTGAGCGGCTGTTCACACACAGGCCAAGCTGACGATGCAGGCTGCCATGTTGCATTACCGTAAAACAACGTCGGTGTGAGTATTAATCCTAAAGCAGCCTTCTCCAGTTGTATGCGGTAAGAATAAGTTTCGTCTTTTGCACCGGACTGCTCCACCGGAGAAGGCGATTCCTGTTCTTGGTGATTATCATAATCAGAAGGAATATCAACGGGTGGCGCAGACTCTAGCGGTTCTTCTATTAGCTCCGGTAATGCAACAGGATCCGATGGAACTGTAGCAGGCTTTTCCTCTTCCACTGTCGGAGGAATTTCCGGCTTGGGTTTGTCGAGCACCGGAGGCGCCTTCGCTACTTCGCGCTCACTCCATTTTCCAGCAAGTAACAATGCAAAATCCCGATTTTGGGCTTCACGCAGCGAATCAAGTCCACGCTTGTAATCCTTTTCAAATGAGTTCATCTCCTGCTCTCGCTTGCGTTTGAACTCTTCAAAAGGATCGGTGGTTTGGCCAATGCAAACAACACCCATCAGCATACATAAAAAAACCAACCATTGACGAATCATGCTATTCAATTTTCATCGAATATAACGAACATACCAGTTCATAGCCATTCGCCAAACTCAGCCAAAAGCAACAACTGCAGAGCGCGGGCTGTCCACATAGCGCGGGCTTAGCGGAGCGTAGCCCGTGCTGAATCTATCAATAGTATTTGCTATTTTGAGCCCAAGGCTCAAGCTAGTTTCGGCACTGGCTACGCTGCGCTAAGCCAGCGCCATACGATAGTTTCGGCACAGGCTACGCTGCGCTAAGCTAGCGCCATACCATAGTTTCGGCACTGCTTACGATGCGCTAAGCCAGCGCCATGCGATTGGCTGGGCCAATAACAAAGACACCAAAAGAAGATAGCCTCCCTTCTCATTCTCGATTCTCTTATCTTTGTTGGATGCCCCTTCCTCGCCGCGATTTTCTTCTTCAACTCGGACTCGTTAGCTCTGCCGCTATGCTGGCTCCTAGCAAAATGTTCGGCGTGGGTCCTATTCCGCATTTCAAGCGAATAGTTGTTGATGCTCCCGAAGTCGGTGAAGACCTCTTTGCCTACATCCAACGCAAGCGCGGGAGTTATGATGTAACGCTCTACCGACAACTCGTGGGTGCGGCCAACGAATT
>CAMBPD010000095.1 GCA_945869405.1 Chryseobacterium gleum
GCGCATTACTCCCAGAACTCGATTTCATCGATGGAATAATCATAGAAGGTGGAGATTTGGCTCCATTCGATACGAATGATGTGTTGGCCTGAAGCAATGTTGCTTGATTTGATGGAGTGCCAATCATTGGCAGAAGCGTTGGCATTCAAATCCGTTGCACTTAGACTTGTGCCATCCACATAAATCGCAGGCACCCGAAGAGAATTTCCGTCATAGGCTCTAGACCTAAATCGGATGTGACCGGAGCTGGAAAAATTTCGGCTGAATTCAAGGGAAGCACCAAGAGCATTTGACACGCAGTCGTTAATGCAGGATCCTGAGTAACCATTGCTAGCGATGCACATGGGCGACGTCTGGTAGTTTGATCCGCCCCAAGATATATATAGCGCTGATAGTCCGCTTAGGGAGTTACAACTGTTGGACCCAACCAAAGCATCAGGCGCAGAAGCCGTTGTAAACGAAATTGTTTGAGCATAGGAAGTCCCCATGCTGTTGGTGGCGTATGCTCGGGAGTAATACGTAGTAGAACTTTGCAGGTTTGCTAGTGCGGATGTAAAAGAGCCGTTGCCACCGCCAGCACTGACGCTTAAACCGGAGAGGGTTGGAGTAGCTGAAGTCGAAGAATAACACACACCTTTACTTGTAATACTCAGACCACCATCACTTTGTATTGTGCCGCCTACCTGAGCACTACTTGCGGTAATGTTGGTTGCCTGAATGGTGCTGATTGCTGGTACGGATGTGGAGGATGTATTGAACACAAGAGTTATACCGTATCCAATTCCAATCTCATTTTTGGCGAAGGCTCTGGCATAATAGGTTGTGTTCGGGTTCAAACCGCTAATTAAAATAGATTGGATAGAGTCAAAGACTTGAGATTCGGTAGTGCTTGCATTTATATCAGGCTCATTTTGGAGGCTATAACACACACCGAAGCTTTCGATTTCACTGTTACCGCTCGACTCAAGTTTGACTATCAATGAAGCCGCAGTAGCGTAAACATCGCTGACAGCTAAGGTTGTGACAATTGGAGTAGTCTTTTTCTTTTCGAGATTCCATTGAAAATATTCTTTATTGCAAGCAAATAGGGAGCAAATAGCTAACACGAAATACAAATTGCGAAATTTCATTGTCTTTTATGATGATTGCGGATGTATGAATTTATTGGGCTAATGTTTTTATCCATCAGATTTTCTTGTTGTCATTGTCATTACGTGCAAAAAAGGTTGAATGACAAGGCTATTTCTCTTTGCTTTGGGAGTGCTTAATTAAATGAAGCGAATGTATTACATGTAAAATGAATAGCTAAACTAGCTAATTTCGATAAAAATATTTTTTATGAAACTATTACGCCAATTTTTAATCATTGCCTCATCAATGCTACTATTCACTGCATGTAATGTTGCAACACCCGAAGCAAGCATGGATCTTCTGCCCGTTTCTTCTGGCAAGGATTACCAATATATAGACTCTGAGGGTAAAATCATTATCAATCCACAATTTTCCAAGGCGGGTTTGTTTAGCGATGGAGTCGCCATGGTTTCTACATCCGGTGACAATCCCAAAATTGGTTTTATAGATGAGACGGGGATGTATAAAATTCAGCCTCAATATCTTGCAGCAACACCATTTTCTGATGGCTTGTCTTGGGTGGTTTCGGAGAATGCCGCACCTGCTACCATAGACAAGGATGGAGCTATTAAATTCACTCTTAAGGACGCACAAATAGTAATGGGGTTTTCTGAAGGACTTGCAGCCTATAGTGTTTCAGACTCCTCAGGTATGAAATGGGGTTTTGTTGACAAAACAGGCGTTATAAAGATTACCCCCCAGTTTTCTGGCGTGGGTAGTTTCTCAAATGGATTGTGTCCTGTTGCAAATAAGGATGGAAAATGGGGCTTCATAGACGAAAGTGGCCTTCTCAAGATTACCAATCAATTTGAAGAAGCTAATGGTTTCCAGGGAAAGCATGCGGCTGTCAAAATGAATGAGAAAGCGGGATTGATCGATGAGTCTGGAAAGTTTGTAATCAATCCTCAATACAAAAACATTATTGTTGACGGAGATATGTGCCTTATTGAAATGGATGGCAAATACGGATGGTGTGATAACGAAGGTAAAATTATAATCAACCCTCAATTTGAAAGGGCGTTCCGATTTGGTTCGTCTGATTTGGCACCGGCCAAGATCGGCAACATGTTCGGCTACATAGAGAAGGATGGGAAAGTTAAAATCAGTCCTCAATTTGATTTTGCCTATCCTTTCGAAGGAAAGTGCGCGATGATTAAGGTTGGTGATAAGTTTGGGCTCATCAATGAAGATGGCACATACATGGTAAATCCGCAATTTGAAAAAGTTTCAATAGATCTCATTGCATATTTTTTGACTGGAAGAATTGATTTGGGTGCTGTGGAGACAGATTTCTTCGATGTGGAAAGCATTGCGTCTGCGATCAATATTTCAAGTTGGGAAGGCCTTACATTAAGTTCGACCGCACAGGAAATTGCACCGAAGATTGTTGTAAACCCATATTCGGCAGACCCCAATATGCCTTACTCTGAGTTCGTAACGGATTATACCATTTTTAGTGACAGGGAAATTGGTAAGGAGGCCACAATATCACTAGCTGTGCAGATTAAGCCCTATACTCAAGTCATGGAAGGCTGGTATCAAACCAATGTATATGATCCTTCTGCCAAGGCACTAGCTCTAATGTACACTTTGAATCTTAAATCAACGAAAGCAATCAACAAGAAGAAGGATATTGCAACCGCAATTCTAAAAAAACTTGAGGGATGGACTAAAAATGACACATTGTCAACCGACACGGAATCAGTTTTCTCCAAGGGTAGTGAAACTATTGTTGTTGAGTTTAGCGGGTCGAGAATTGGCGTAGCTGTAGTATCTACAGAGTTGATGGCGTCAATGCAGGAATAGGGGGGGGATGTTTAAGTAAATAAATTTAGGATTGGTGTTTATGCGATTTTATTTGTGTTTGACACTTTTATTGGGTTTAGAAATTAAACTTCATGCTTGTTTATTGTCTGAACAAGTACTGAAAATGCAATCCGAGAAACTGTCAAGTATCAATGGTTTCTTGACAGGTGAAGGGTGGCACAGGAGCTTGGCCTTAAGTGATCAAGAAGTAATAGTATTTGATTATACCTTGTATTACGACAAGGTCGTTTGGAGCAAATATGATCAGGGTGAAATTGAGCTTTATTATAAAGCCGGAAAGCAGAGCATAGTGTTTTATTATCCTGAGGCAAGTTGCTATCACAGTGTTTTGCAGCAATTCTCATCTAAACAGAAAGGCGAGGTCTCACGTAATGGAAATGACTTAACCACGAAATTCCAAAAGGGCAATCTTACGGTTCAGTTTGAGGAGGGCGATATCGCTTACAGCGGCCATCCTTATACTGTTCTTGTTTTTGACGAGAGAGAGGTAAAGAAAGAAATCTCAACGGCGAAGGAGAAAATTGCGAAAGCTGAACGCTTGCGTTTTGAGCGCGAAAATGAGGCCGAGAGCGTTACTCAACAAGCAGGTGTTTATTTTGACTTGGGACAGTTTGAGTTGGCCGAGCAAGAATATAGAAAGCTTGCCGGCCTTGAAAGGGTGGGCGTTGATCAGCTTTATGATTTTGGTAGTGATAGTTGGGTTGCCGACAAGATTTTGGAATGTCAATTCGGGGTATGCAATCGATCCATACAAGCAGCGGCCGAGTCATTTAGTCAAAAAAAATATGACGACGCGATAGTCAATTATCAAGCTGCAATTGTTTGTTGCGAAAGCCCCGATTTTCAAGGGGCAAAAGGGGACGAGATACAGAGGATTCATGGGAAGATTTTGGAGGCCCAACTTGCACAGAAACATGATATAGGAGAGGAGTATTTTTTGTCGGGTAACTATGATATGGCTTTGGCCAGTTTTGAGGAAGCCGCGGCATTGTCAAACAATAGTATTGCGTTTAACACTAAACTGAATGATTTGAGAAATAGAATTAAGGAGGCTCGCTCCAATGAATACTTTGCCGCGGCCGATAATTACTACAACACAAAACAGTATAAGAAGGCTATAGAATCTTACAGGGAGGTTTTAAAACTCAACCCAAACAATAAATCAGCGACCGATAAAATCGCTGCTTCAGAAAACATCCTTGACATTTTACACAAGCGACGAACAATAGTGTTCAAATATGCCGATACGAATCCTATGAATTATACATCTTACAAGGCTGAAATTTCCGGTCTTTTGGATAGTAGAACCTCATCGGAGTCTTTAGGCCTGATCAATGCCAAGGCATCACTGTCTTTTGATACACTAGGAATCAACACGAGTACAACCACAATAGCCTCTTCTTCAACCTCAGGATTGGACTTGAACAAAATTCTGCACAATCCAAAGTTGTCTCCGCCCAAGTTGGGTGATTATTTCATTTCTAGCGAGGATGTTGAAGATATCAAGGTTGATTGGAAAACAGACTTCGTCGAATTCAACACAAAGGGAACCTCGATTTACGGGCCGACTATACCTGGAGTAACCTCATTTTGCTCGGATTATTTGAAGAGCAAGCCATATTGCTATGGTAAAACAACGTTTGCGGTTAAAACAAAAACACTGAATGGAAAGCAGTCCATCGATATTGGTTTAAGTGATTATAATCCAAAGGGAATGCCGATAGCTGGGCTTGCTTCTCTAGCGATACCGGGTCTTGGTTCGGTGTTCGTTACTCATGGCGAGACGGGGTGGTTTAATATGGCTAGTTGCCTAACACTTGCCGGGGCTGCGTTTGCATTTGAAAACGCTTCGTCCGGTAATTATTCAAATTACCTTGATGCCACAACCCAGGATGAAATGGATAACCTTTATGAAAAGGCAAATCAACAACATAAAGTTTCGTTGATTTGTGCTTCTTTGGCTGCTACTATTTACGTTAGTGACGTCGTTCGTGCCATGAATGTTGGATTTAAGAACCTGAAAAACAGCAGAGCGTTAAGGACGGAAGTGAAAAAGAACTCATTTAATTTACAATATCAGCCAGTGAAATTTTAACCAGTTATGGAGATTTCACGGCGAGCCAACATTTTCTTGATTCTAACGATTCCTTTTGCATTGCACTCTTGCAAGGAGGGTTATTTAGACTGGAACTTGGAACGGGACAATTCGAACGACATTAACATGGACCTTGAGTTGGTTCCAGTCATTACAAATTCCTGTAGCAGCTTGGATGGCGTTTTTAGTCAGAAGTTTTATTATCAAGACATTTTAGATTGGTCAATTGATGGTGGATATCAAGGTGATGGTTGGGTAGCAACGAACTGTCAAGGGGGCTTTGTTGAATTCAACGTTGATCTTCCGGAACGTGCAGCATTAACGTTTTATACTAAAACCTATAATCCGGGCTATAGCAATGTGATGCCCGAGGTCTACATAAATAATACGAGGTATGAATTGGATCAACTGGAGGGAGAAGAAAATTCCAATGATTGGATAAGAATGAAAACAGGTGCTCTCACACCGGATCAGCACGTGGTTCGAATAGGGTTTCCCCAAGCTGCTACGTTAGCCGATTATCATCTGGATGAAATTATTTTTTTGAAATAAAATGACAGATTTCCATAGATTTCTAATTGTGAGCTATAAACGTGAATTAACGATTTCACTTCTCTTTTTTCTATCTTTTTTTTCTACAAGTGTCACAGCACAGTACACGGGTTGTTTCAATAGATTTCAAGTACTGAAGATGCAAAAGGCGACACTCACCGAAATGACGTCCTTCATGCAAACGGAGAATTGGAATTTTTTAAGGGTAAATGAAAGGACAGACCCTGCGCATTTCGGAATTGATGCACCAGTAGAATCCGTTGCATGGACAAGAGGTGATGACTCGGAAAGTATCTTTTTTTACGACAACGGAATCGAAGAAAATTTTGTTTTGATTGAGTTGAATACTGATTGTTACAGTCGATTATTTTCAGAGTTTTCGACCCAAACAACCGGCGTTACTTCAATACGAAACAATACGCTAATCACCTCATTTGTTTTGGATAAGCGTCAGTTAGATTTTTATGAATCGAGTGGCGGGGCAAAGCACACAATAAGTTTATACAACCAGCAGCAGCTAGCTTCCCTAAAACAAAAGTATAGTACAATTCCCAGGTCAGCCCAGTCACAAACCCAACAAGTCACAAAGGAGCAGAACAACATAGGCCGTAATAACGAACAACTGAACGGAGTAAAGACCTCTGAAGAGGTACAAGTTGGTCAGCAAGAAAATTTGGAACCGCCTGTTTCATTCGCTCAAGAAATGCCTCAATACCCCGGCGGCGAGTTGCAAATGCAAAAAGACATCATGGAAAACGCTCCCTATCCGGAAATGGAGAAGGAGAATAATATTCAAGGTAAGGTTTATGTGCAGTTTGTTGTTGAGAAGGACGGGACGGTCAGCAACGTTCGTGTTCAGCGCGGGGTGCCGGGTGGACCTAATCTTAGTATGGTTGCTGTAAATGCTGTGCGGAAGCTCAAAAGGTTCACTTCAGCTAAGAATAATGGTCGACCGGTGCGCTTATTAATGACCTTTCCGGTGAATTTTACGCTGAAATAGAGTTATTGCTCTAGCTCGATGTTGCTATCCTTGCTCCGTGAACTACCCTCAAACCCTAGAATATCTCTATTCTCAACTTCCGATGTTTCATCGCGTGGGGCCTGCTGCGTATAAGCCCGGGTTGGACAACACGTGGGCATTGCTCGAGCTGGTGGGCAATCCGCAGGTGGGATTGAAAACCGTGCACATCGCGGGCACCAACGGCAAGGGCAGCACATCGCACATGATTGCCGCTGCATTGCAACTCGCTGGGTATAAAACAGGACTCTACACCTCACCTCACCTCAAGGATTTTCGTGAACGTATTCGCATCGATGGCGTGATGATTCCTGAAGATGCAGTCGCCGAATTTGTGAAGCAATATCACGAAGCTTGGCAATCCATTCAGCCTTCGTTTTTTGAGATTACCGTAGCCATGTGCTTTTGGTATTTCAAACGTGCCGGTATCGATATCGCAGTCATTGAAACCGGTTTGGGCGGCCGTCTCGACAGCACGAATGTCATTGTGCCGGAGGTATCGGTCATCACGAACATCGGGTATGATCACATGAACCTGCTGGGCGATACCATCGAGAAAATTGCTGCGGAAAAAGCAGGTATCATCAAGGAGAAGAAACCTGTTGTGATTGGCGCCATGCGTGAGGAAGCGCGCGAAGTGATGATTCAAACCGCGTTGCAACAAAACGCACCCGTGATAGATGCCGCGCTGATTTCAAGCACTCTCATTCCCAGTGGGGAGCTGCACGGGCATTATCAAATCGAAAACAGAGCAACGGCATTCATGGCATTGCGTACGCTGGCGGCATTGGGATGGAAGGTGAATGAAGAGCACATCGCGCAAGGCTTTCAACAGGTGGTGGAACTTACTGGTTTGCTCGGTCGCTGGCAAAAGCTGAATGATTCGCCACTCATCATTGCCGATGTAGCGCATAACGAGGACGGAATCAGCATTGTGCTTCGGCAAATCAGCGAAACACCACACAAGCAATTACACGTTGTATTGGGCATGGTGAGCGACAAGGATATATCGCGCGTGCTAAAACTATTACCAGCGGCAGCCACGTATTATTTCTGTAAGGCCGATATCCCGAGGGGGCTGGACGCTGAGATGCTGAAACAGCAGGCTTCACAATTTCAATTGCATGGGGAATCTTATCGCACGGTCATGAAAGCCTATGAAGCAGCAATTGCCCGGGCGCACGTGGATGATTTGGTGTTTGTTGGCGGGTCTATTTTTACGGTCGCTGAGGTGTTGTGAGAATCCTTTTCTCGCGCATCACTTGCGATGCCTTGCGTTGAAAAAATTTCCCTTCGGGGCTAAAGGCAACTTTTCATCTGAAAGAAAATCCTGAGTTGGTTCTGAAAAATGGCTGAAATTGCGTCCCGATTTAATTCGATTGCACTAACCATGAAAAACCTTTACTCACTTGTGCTTTGTTGCATAAGCGCCTTGGCCTTCGGCCAAATCTCTGATGTTCGTATCAACGAAGTTGACCAAGACCAACCAGGCACAGACACTCTTGAGTTTATTGAACTCTATGGCGCTCCCAACACACCTTTGGACGGTCTAGTAATGGTATTCTTCAACGGTGCTGGCGACGTCTCTTACGACGTTTACGACCTCGACGGATACACTACCGATGAACTTGGCTTCTTTGTTTTGGGCTCTGCGCAAGTTCCAAATGTTGATGCAATACTGAATCCGAATAGTCAGGGCACCATTCAAAACGGACAAGATGGTATTGCTTTGTATGAGGGCAACGGCATCGACTGGCCTACAGGTTCTCCTGTATCTGCGTTTAATATTATAGATGCCATGGTGTACAGCTCACAAGATGGACCCGACGAGATCTTGACGACGGCACTCACCCCCGGCCAAACCATTTTAGACATTCCGGGCAACTCACCATTTTCATTTTCACGCGTGCCTGATGGTGGTCTTGTTTCCGACCACACAAGTTACTTCATTCAGCTACCCACCCCAGGCTTCACAAACGTTCCGGAATGCTCAGGGGCGGAAGTCCTGTTGCAAGGGGGAAACTTTTTGCAATGCACGGACTCCACGAATATGCCCATTTCGTTGAGCACATCGAGCGTATATGGCGACAATTATATCTACGTACTCACAGACACAACTAATCTGGTGCTCGAATGGAATTCAGCAGGGTTGATGGATATGGATGCTTATGGCACAGGGGTCTTCCGTATACACGGAATATCTTACAATGGCATACTCGACGAAGCAACACTTGCAGCGGGTTTGCCCATTGCCAATGCCCTGGCCTCCGACTGCATTTCATTTTCAAGCAATTTTATTGTTATAGTCAGGGAGGAGTGCAGCTTCACGGGTTGCGAAGGCGGAGCAGTTACCATGAGTGACGGACTAGCCTACCTAAGTTTCTGTCAGATCAATAACCCCGGTGTCATCACCTTTACGCACACTGAAGAAGGCGTTGCCGATCAGTATCGTTATTTTGTGACTAACGCAGAGAATCAGATCTGGCAAGAGCTAACCGTTGGAAGCTTCGACCTAAGCACGTTGGCTTTTGGTGAATGGCGCATCTACGGGGTTTCTTACTTCGGAAATTTGCTGCCTGCCACCGTGCAACCTACGGATTTGATTTTTGCTGTTGAAGCTGATGGAGGTTGTGTAGCTATTTCCGAAAACTATATCGATATCCGAAACATCGACTGCTTCCCTGCCGAGGGCTGCGCGCGCGTGCTGATTTCGGAATACATTGAAGGAAATGGCGCCAACAAAGCAATTGAGCTCTACAATGCCACACCATTCCCTGTTGATTTGGACGATTACGACCTGTTTTCATACAATAATGGTGATACCTCTTTTATCGTTCTTGATACTCCCGAGGGCATATTGCAGCCCGGCGGCACCTATGTGGTCTGCAGCGCACAAGCAGATGGTGAGCTACTCGCACTAGCCGACAACTCAAGCGCCTCCATGAACAATTTCAACGGAAACGATGCGGTGGTGCTTACCTACAACCTCGAGGCTATCGACATCATTGGTGTTGTAGGCGACACAGTGAATGAGTGGACATTTGGCCTTGCCTCCACCATGAACCAAACACTGCGAAGAAAATTCGAAGTAAATGGGCCAACGGTGAATTGGGAGCTTTCAGCCGGACAGTGGTTGAACTTCGATAATTCTGACTACAGCAATCTCGGAACTCACCAGGCCCAAGTGTGCACGCAGCAGCCTTTCTTGAGCTTCAACCAAACTGCCGTTCAAGTGAATGAAGGAATCGGCTTTTTGAATATTGTGATTAGTGCCTATAACGTTTTGACCACAACTCCCGTGCAAGTGCTGGTTGTGCAGGCTTCTGCTGAGTCGGGCGTTGACTACACGACTATTTTCCCAACTCAATTCATCTTCGACCCCTCCAATACGGAGGAAACGATTATGCTCGAAATCGTCGATGACGAAATACAAGAGCAAACCGAGACCCTTACGCTCACTCTTATTGACGCATCGGGCACGGCTGTGTTTGTGAATGAGTTTATTACCATCGCAATTCTGGACAATGACCAAAGCTTTCCGCAATATCCAATTGCCTCGATAACCTCTACCAACTCACTTGGTGCAATCGACAGCTTGAATACATTCTGCACCATAGGAGGTATAGTGCATGGTGTGAATTTCAATCCAGGTGGATTGGAGTTTACGCTTATCGACGGCACTGATGGTATTCGCGTGTTTTCTGCGAGCGACAATCTCGGCTATTCGCCACTCCAGGGAGACAGTATTTTGGTGGAAGGTCAAGCAAGCCAATTCTATGGAATGGCTGAGTTTCTGGCAAGCTCGGTTTCTGTGGTGAATACCGGAAATGCACTGGACGTTCCGGTTGTTGTCGCACAACTTGGCGAAGAAAATGAAAGCCGAATGGTAACCCTTGAGTGCATCACGCTGGTTGACGAAGCTCAATGGGGTCAGTTCGGCACTGGTTTTTTTGCAGGTGGATTTGAAGTGGATGTAACCAATGGCGTTGAGGAGAACATCATGCGTATAGACTTCAATTGTGACATCTTCAACCTTTCCCCGTTTGAGGGACATTTTACAGCTGTGGGAATTGGCGC
>CAMBPD010000096.1 GCA_945869405.1 Chryseobacterium gleum
GAAGAGATTCTATACCGCCTTAAAGAACGTATCAGCTGAGATTTACCATTGAGGGACATCTTTGGTCCAAAGTAGTTTTCCGTTTGAGTCAAAGACGTTCATTGTGAGAACCCGGTTTTTCTTTTTGCCGGTAAATTCCAACGTTGCAAAATGGCGCACACCGGTTATAGTATTTTCCACCCGCCAGCGATTCTCTTCTTTCGACATATCAAATGCTTTGCTGGTGAGTGGCGAAACGGTTAGGTCATAAATTCCGTTCTCATTTTTTAAAGGCATAAAAGAAAGTTCGCCACAATGTCTATCCCCCGTGAGAAACACAACTCCTCGGATGTTCTCCTTCTCAATGGTTTGTATAATCATGGCTCTCTCCAATTCGTAGTTGGCGTAATTTTCATAGACGGCCTCGCTGTTGAGAAATTGCCCTCCTAAGGCGACTAGTTTAAAAGGCGCCTGACTTTGTTTGAGTGCTTGCAACAACCAATTCAGTTGGTTTTCGCCAAGGATGGTCGGCGCTGTGTTGCCAACAGAGTCTTTCCACGTGCGGTGGTAGCGGTTATCAAGCAAGAAAAAATCAATATCGGAATACTGAAATTGGGTGGTTATACCATTTTTTTCTCCTGCATTTTCAAGTCCATAGGATGGGTTGGGCCAAAATGATTTGAATGCTTCCAGCGTCCAATCTTTGTGCGTGAATGATCCATTCGAATCGTTTGGACCAAAGTCGTGGTCATCCCATATGGCTAGATTGGGGCAATAGCGCAGTAGGTTTTGAATTTCTTTTTGTGATCGCGTGTGGTTATATCGGTGAATAACGCCGCCATAGGATTGAAAATCTACTTCGCGCAAATAAATGTTGTCACCCAACCAAAGCATGAGGTCAGGGTCTTTTTTGATTATCGTATCGAAGATGTGAAATTCACCACCATAGGGTTCTCCGGGTCTGTCGTATGCAGGCTCATTTACAAAGGTGCAACTTCCAGTAGCCATGCGGAAATCTGGGGCGTCTTTCCGAAACTGCCAGAGTTCTTGGGTAGTCAGTGTATACGAGGTATAAACGCTACTCGCATTCGGTGAGTCTATGAACGGCCTATACAGGTAGGTTGTACCCGGTTCCAAACCTTCTAAGTCGATAATGCAAGAAAAACCTATGAGACTGCTGGTGTGCCCATAAAAAAAACGTTCGGGCGACTTGCTTCCAGGAATTGAAACGGCAATGGCTACGGACTCTTCCTGATCGGTGGAAATCCATACACGCGCCGAGCGCATACCCACGAAACCGATTGCATGCTGAATTTGTGCGATTGAGACGGTGGTGTAAATCAGTAGAATACAGCTAGCAATGCAGGATTTCATGTTTTAGGGTGTGTCTATTTAGGGTTTCAAAGTTTATATTGCGTTCCGTTGCAACCCGCAAATTAACTTAGACGTCTTGCTTAAGTGAACATTTGTTTTAAACACACCACGATTGTCCTTCTGCTGTGCATTGCAGCCAATTCTACATTTGCTCAACTTTCTGGCACTGGTTGTTTGGGAGAGACGTCGTATACCGATGGGCAACCTAATGATCCAATTTTTTATTACCCCAATGGTCAATTAGGTCAACTCACTGTTGTGCCGGAAGTGGCAGGAGCATCATTCAATTTTGTTTGGTCTCGTTTCGTTCCAGGAAATAACAATTGGTCTGCCTTTACAGTGCAAAACAACCTTGCGTCTTCAACCATTTCCAATCTTCAGCCGGGCGCCTATTTTGTGTCTGTTCGCACCACTGCCAATGTAATCGTCGGCTGCTACCGTGCTTGGATAGCACAGGTCATTCAAGAGCCTATGGTAGATGTGCTTCCGATACCATCGAATTGTGTGGGGCCCGTTTCGTTGAATGGAACGTTTACGCCCGGGCAAGTTTCACCCATCAGTAATTTGCCCGAATCGCAATTGATTATTGACGCGAATACGCAAATAAGCGTCTGTTTCACGGGTACGCATACCTTCATAAGCGATTTGGGGTTTTATCTCAAAGGCCCCGCCTCTTGTGGTAGTCCGAATTTGGCCCTCATGCCCAACCCCGGAGGGGCTTGTAATGCGTCCAACAACTTCTCGAATTTTTGTTTTTCAACCGAATCGAACAACAACATCAATGTATGTGGCGGAGTCACCGGACTTTCTGGAACGTATGGCACGTATGGTCCCACGGCAACAGCTATTAATTGGGCTTCCATCTTTGGATGTGATGCCATGAATGGCGGATGGGCCGTGCAGGTGTATGATTGTATAGGCATAGATGTGGGAACCTTAACCGATGCAACAATCACTTTCATCGGAACTGATTTTTGCGGAGCCATACAAAGCGTCACCTACACAACGCCGGCAGGTTTTTCATCTGCTATTTTCGACAACTCCTGTTCTCCAGCTTCGGCCTCCATTTTCACCGTGTCGCCGGCAGTACCGCCTGCGTTGCTCGATTGCTCGTTTGGTTTTGAATGGAGTAGCGATCCTTATGTTTACATAGCGGATTCTACAACATCTTTAAACATCGACCTCTCTGCACTTTCAGATGCCAACGGCGCTGCAATGGCATGGCAGGATGTTGACTTCACCCTCACGACTACGATCAATTGTGATGAACTTGCATCGCAGAATGATTGCTTTGGAGGTAACGGTAGCGATACTGAATCCTATGTGAATATTCCTCAAACACCAACAGCCATTACCGACATTTCAGCCATCTGCATCAGCGGTGGCAACGTTCAGTTGACTGCTGATGTTCCCGGGGGGACATGGTCGGGAGCCGGTATTATTGATGCAGCACTCGGTATTTTTGATCCAATACTAGCCGGGGAGGGAAGTTTTATGGTCGACTATTCGTTTGCCAATCCATGTGTTTTGCCCGACAATACAACGATCACAGTGGAGGTAGAGCCCAATTTGGCACTCAATTTACCGGTCGGGGTTTGTGAGGATGTCGCTCCGTTTAATTTATCCATTGCAGCGAATGACGGTGTCTTTAGCGGTGCGGGAATTATTGACCCCTTGCTGGGAACGTTTGACCCCGCCTTAGCAGGTGTAGGGGTGCATCCGATTTCTCTAATCTCCAACACCGTTTGTCCAATAACTCTAAATGATGTTATTGAAGTTTTTGCAATCCCTGTTTTAGTGGTTTCGCCCAATGCAGATGTCTGTCCGGGCGAGGATGTGCAAGTCGAAGCAAGTGGTGCCGCTTCTTATGCGTGGACACCTGCCGATTATTTGAATTCAAACAATGTGTCGGGGCCATTTGTTTCGCTCGGAGCAACAACGACTTATACAGTCGTGGGAACTTCCACCGATGGCTGTGAGGCACTAGGGCAGGTGACTCTCACGCTTCTCGAATCACCTGTGGTCTCTGTTACACCACCCGCTTTGACATGTCCGGGCAATGCTGTTACGCTTTCTGTCCTCGGCAGTGCGGGAATGTATGAGTGGAGCCTTGCGGATGGGACGCTGTTAGGCGCTGGGCCAACTATCGATGTCGTTTTTGATGTGACCACAATCGTTGAGGTTCAAGTTACCGATGATTGCCTCAGCACGGCAGTAGCACAAGTTGCGGTGCCTTTTGAGGCCATGCCCAGCATATACACCGGTCTGGATGAAGTGCTATGCGCAGGTTCAACAGTTCAATTGACCGCCGATGTTACAGGAATCTATGTTGCACTGCAATGGTCGACCACCGATGGTGTGTTGCCTGGTGCGAGCAATGTGCCCACTATTCAAATCTCAGATGAAGGTACTTACCAAGCGATAATTACTACTGCCTTAGGTTGCACTTATGCCGACATTGTTTTTGTAAATGTGGTGCCGCTTCCAGTAATCGATGCAGGATCAAGCACAGCCGTGTGTGGGGGGCAATCGCATCCTCTTTCGGCATCGGGCGCAAACACCTACAGCTGGTTCCCAACGATAGGTCTGAGCAGCGCGTTTATTGCCTCCCCAACCACCATTATAAATGCCCCAACTACATACACCGTGACGGGCACAGACGGAAACGGCTGTGTGAATACCGATCAGATAAGCCTAGGTATTATAGCTCCACCTCAATTAAGTGCTCAATCGGTTTCCATGATTTGTCCGGGCGCCGAAGTAGAGCTCATAGCCAGTGGCTCAGCAGGCGATTATGTGTGGTCTCCAAACAGTGCTCTAAATTCGACCTCAGGAATTTCTGTGATCGCATCGCCAATGGTGACCACGCAATACACAGTCGCCCTCACCGATGAGTGCGGTGTCGTGTTACAAGTCCCTGTGAATGTTCCTGTCGAACAGCTATACACTGTTGATGCGGGCGACGATACTGGTTTTTGTGAGGGGGAATCTGCTCAAGTGGTTGCAGATGTTACTGGAGCAAACCCTTCCATTGGTTGGTTCGCAAACGCGGGTGCTATTGCTGGCGAAAATGATAATTCCATCAACATAACTATACCCGGCACGTATGCGATTCAGGTCGAAACTCCGCTAGGCTGTGTTTATGACGATGCCATTATAGTGAACGAAATTGCCTACCCTACGTTCTTCCTTGCTGATACACTTTCTTATTGCCAAGGCTCTTCTGTGGCTATCACTGTGCAAGGAACATGGGATTTGGTGCAATGGTCTACGGGCAGCACGCTGCCGCAAATAAGCGTTTCACAGGAGGGCGATTATCAAGTAGCAGTGAGCAATAACGGTTGCGTTACCAATGATGAGGTGCATGTTTATCGTGTTGAACTTCCGAATATTCAACTCGGTCCTAATGTGGAAATTTGTCAGGGTGAAACGGTTACGCTAAGTTGTGGTTATGATGGAGTGTGGAGCACAGGATCGTCCGGCGATTCGCTTGTAGTAGCCACAGCCAACACGTATTCTTTTGAATATTCAGAGGATGGATGCACGGTGTCGGATGCCGTTGAGGTAGTGGTTAATCCATTGCCTTACATTGATGCTGTAACCACGCAATACGGGTGCATCGACCAGCCCTACACCATCGTTATCAATGATTACGCAGCTGGGAATTACCAATGGATAGATGGCTCTCAAAGTCCTTACCTCACTGTCGATCAACCGGGTGATTATTGGTTTACGGTAACCAACGAATGCGGTAGTTCCGCAGAGACCATCTCGGTGGTGCTCGAAGATTGTGATGAGGCAGTCTATATCCCGAATTGCTTCACACCAGATAACGACGGAGTAAACGACGCTTGGAAGATTATAACGCGCAACATAACGTGGATGAGCACGCGTGTGCTTAATCGTTGGGGACAAGTGGTTTTCCAATCCGATGAGTTAGCGCCTGTTTGGACTGGAGGTTTTAATTCGGGAGATACGTTTGTGGGCGATGGCTTGTATTTCTTTCGTGTAGAATTCGCGCGTCTCGATGGTCAAAAAGAATTGCGCGAAGGCTCTATGTTCATCCTCCGATAGCCCATCGCTTTTTCGTTTTCATCTTTTTCAATTTGTAATAGCTTGTCCGTTGGTCGAATTCGTAGTTCGAAGGCAGCGTGGTTTTACTCCAGTTGGAGTTTACGTTTACCCTCACCGTGTGTCCTTCAACCAATAACTGCACGGGCATGCTGAATTGAGGAGCCTGCGCAACCCATCGCATCTTTAAGGAGCTGCCTGTTTTGTGCTTTGTGGCGGTGTATTCTAGCACTGGAAGAGCAGAGTGTTTCACGTATTGCTCAAACAGCGGAGCAAGCTTCAGCCCTGTTCTGTCTTCAAAAAAATTTACTACCTGTGTGTATTCTGTCGTGCTGTGTTTAAACACGGTGTCGCTCATCGATTTGATGGTTTTCCACCACAATTCATCTTGGTTAACCACATGGCGCAGGGTGTTTAGGAACAGCATACCCTTGACATACATGTCATTGTGCCCCTCATGATTTACACCGTAGATGCCCATCATAGATGCGTTGTTCTGCACTGTTTTTTTAAGGGCATTTACATAGGTCATCGCGGTGTCGTAGCCATGCATGCATTCCACATAAATTGCTTCAGAATAGGTGCAGAAACTTTCGTGAATCCACATGTCTGCAATATCACCGGCGGTAACGCTGTTGCCCCACCATTCATGACCTGTCTCGTGAATAATAATGTAGTCGAAATCCAGGTTCAATCCGGAGCGATCGCTGCCGAGATAGCCCTTACGGAATTTATTGCCATACGCAATTGCTCCTTGATGTTCCATCCCTAGATAAGGTGTTTGCACCAATGCGTAGCCATCGTTTGGAAAGGGATATTTCCCCAAGAATTTCTCATAACAAGAAAGCATCGGTTTTACTTGTGCAAAGTGTGTAAGGGCCTTTTGCTCGCTGCCACGAGTCACATAGTAATCCAGCGAAAGCGTATCACCATCTGCGGCTTGATATTGATCGTGCATGTGCACATAATCGCCCACATTGATGCTCACGTTGTAGTTGTTTATAGGGTAGGAAACATGCCAGTTAAATGTTTTTACACCTTGCTTATCGAAGGTGATTCCGCGGTCTTGACCATTGGAAATACACACCAATCCCGGGGGCACCTGGCAGTGAATGTCCATGCTGTCGGGCTCGTCGCTCAAGTGGTCTTTGCATGGCCACCACAAGCTTGCGCCTATGCCCTGGCAACTGACCGCAATCCAAGGTTCCTTATTTTCCGAGGTGGTCCAGATAAACCCGCCATCCCAGGGTGGGTTTTTGGCAATGCGCGGGTTGCCGAAATACTGAATAGTAAGTGATGCAGATTCACCGCGTTTTATAATGCGCGGAATGTTAATGAAGATGGCATTACCGCTTCGTGTCGATTGGGCCTCCGTTCCTTCAAATCGGATGGATGAAACCACCATGTTTTTGAACAGGTCGACTTGCAGTGTAGAGAAGTCTTCTTGGGCTGTGAACGAGATAGTGTTTTCTCCCCAGATTGATTGATTGGAAGTGTCTAAACGCACCAGTAGATCGTAATGGTGAACATCGTAACACGTGCGAAAAGCAGAGAGCGACCCGCGCAGACTATCACCGCGGGAGAATTCTTGGGCAACCATCGCAAGCGAGAAAATCCATGTCAACGCAAGTGTGAATGCATGCCGCTTATAACTATCAGATACAATTTTCATGGGGCTACAAATATGATGCGGATAAGCACATATTTTTGAGGCCGCATCCAACACTTCTCTATGTACGATTACAAAGCCAATATTGAAAATTCGCGTTATGATTATAACCGAAGTATTCTTCTTGAATCCAATGCGCTTCAGAATCCGTTCGATCAATTTGGATTGTGGTTGAAGGATGCCGAGGCAGAGGGCATAAAAGATTACAATGCCTTCAATTTGGCCACAATAGGGGTTGATGGGTTTCCCAATTCTCGTGTTGTTTTGTTAAGGAAGTTTGATCAGTCGGGTCTCACGTTTTACACGAACTACACCAGTGCGAAGGGACAGCAGCTCGAGCACTCAGAAAAAGTGTGTATGAATTTTTTCTGGAATACGCTCGAGCGACAAGTTCGGGTGTACGGGGTCGCACGCAGAGTGAGTGCCGAAGAGAGTGACGCCTATTTTGCAACTCGCCCTCGAGAAAGCCAGATGGCTGCTTGGGCTTCTATGCAAAGTTCTGAAATGCGCTCACGAGAAGATTTAGAGGCCGAATTGACACGATACGCAAATGAATTTGCCGGCAAGCCGGTTACACGTCCTCCGCATTGGGGAGGGTATGTAATTGTTCCACACTATTTCGAGTTTTGGCAAGGTCGACCAAGTCGTTTGCACGATCGACTTATATACAGGGTTAACGAAAACTTCGACTGGTACATATACCGTGTCGCACCGTAAGCAAAAAGAAAAGGCCGCCCAGTTGGACGACCTTTTACAGGAGAACTCGTTTAAGTAATTTAGTTTTCAAACATGACCGCATTGCTTGAGCCAATCGCGCAGACGCACTCGGTCGTCGGCAATTAATTCGCGCATTGCTTTGCGGAGTTCCTTTCGAAAGAGCATTGTATCAAACGTCACATTGCCCAGTACAGCCTTGTAATACTCTAGCATACATTTAAAGTTAGGTTAGGTAGTTTTTCAGAGAGTTCTGCAAGGTTTCGTGTAGTGAATGCACTGCCGTAAAATGTGCATGTCCCAAGTAAATAGTTTGTTGTTTCTCATTATGTCCATTGTAACGGGAGCATTCCATTTCAGGTTACATTTTTTTCAATTTCGTCGGAAATAATTTTGCTTTGGTCATTCATCGAGACCTGAGAAAAAAGAAAAACCCCCGAACGTTTCCGGGGGTATTTCCTTAACCTTAACCAAAACCAAACTTCCGAGAAGTTTTTCTAGATGATTGTTGAATTCCAATCTCTGTGCCATGTAACGCAAGTAGGCGGAGTTTTATTTGTGAAAGGCTGTTAAGAGAGCGGCGAATGACGAGTGGCGAGAGAATTCACCGTTAGCCACTCGCCATTCGCAATTATTTGCGTTATCGTTGCATTTTTGCGATTAGAAGAAATGGCCATTCAACACGACATACTCAAAAAGTACTGGGGATACGATTCGTTTCGCCTGTCACAAGAAGAAGTCGTGCAATCGGCTATCGATGGTGTCGACACGCTTGCCTTATTGCCCACAGGGGGAGGCAAGTCCTTGTGTTTCCAAGTGCCGGCCTTGTGCCGAGAAGGAGTCTGTTTGGTAGTATCTCCTTTGTTGGCGCTCATGAACGACCAGGTGCAGGGGCTCCGAAAGAGAGGGCTTGTGGCGCACGCGGTCAATTCGTCTATGAGATACCGCGAGATAGATCGCGTGCTCGACAATTGTGTTTATGGAACAGTTCACTTCCTCTATGTGTCACCTGAGCGTTTGCACAACGAGTTGTTTCAGGCGCGGATACGCAAGATGAAATTATCGATTATTGCGGTCGACGAGGCACATTGTATCTCGCAGTGGGGGTTCGATTTTCGCCCCGATTACTTGCGCATAGGTGAGTTGCGCGAGTTGTTTCCAAATGTACCTGTGTTGGCACTCACGGCGAGCGCTACTCCAAAAGTGGTCGAGGATATCCAAGAGCGGTTGAAGTTTCGCAAGCCCCATGTGATTTCTTCCGGGTTCGCTCGAGCCAATCTATCCTATAATGTATTGTATCATGAAGATAAGGAAGGAAAGATTGCTGAGATACTCGAGAAGATGACAGGCAGCGCAATTGTATACTGCTCCTCGCGCATGCGTGCTCAAAAGATGGCCGAGTATTTATCTAAGCGCGCTATCGTGAGTGGGGTCTACCATGCTGGCCTTTCACATGAGCAGCGTCTCACAGCGTTCAAACACTGGATGAAAGGTGAGGTGCGTGTTATTTGCGCTACCAATGCTTTTGGTATGGGCATCGACAAGCCCGATGTGCGCCTCGTATTGCACGCCGACGTGCCCACGCAGCCAGAAGGCTATTTTCAAGAGGCGGGCAGGGCAGGTCGCGATGGGCTGCAAGCGCATGCCGTGTTGTTGTGGAACGAAAGCGATGTGCTACGTGCGATAAAGAATCATACCATTAAGTTTCCGCCACACGAGAAAATCCGGAGCGTGTACCGTGCCCTTGGAGCGCATCTTCAGCTGGCCATCGGCGCAGGAATGGACGAGGTTTTCCCGGTAGATTTTGGTGAATTGAGCAAACTCACCGACAGTAAGCCCGTGGAAGTTGTTGCAGCCTTGCAGTTGCTTTCGCTTAGTGGTGTGTTGCATTTTGATGAGGGTAGCTATTCGCCATCGCGTGTGATGGTTACGCTCGATAAGAATGCGCTTTACAGTTTTCAGGTTGCCCACCCTGAATGGGAGCGATTCATACCCGCTTTGCTTCGTATGTATGGCGGCTTGTTCGACCAGTTCGTGGTCATACGTGAGAGCGAAATAGCCACACAATTGAAAACCACGTTTGCCGAGGTGTCGCAGAAGTTGCAGCAACTGATGGCCTTGGGCGTAATTGCTTACGAACCGCAAACCGACAAGCCTCGCATAACTATGCTCGCTCCGCGCAAACGCGAAGATGAAGTGCGCATTCCTCAGGAGGTATATGAACAACGCAAGCAAGGCGACGAGCAACGCTGGCATGCCATGGAGAACTACTTGCGTCGCGACATTTGCCGCAGTGTGCAACTGCTGCGCTACTTCGGCGAAGACTTCCCAAAGCCTTGTGGCCACTGCGATGTATGTCGTAACGAGGAGCGTATCAAGCGCACTTCGAAGCAGATGAATGAATTGGAAGATGACTTGTTCCGCTTGTTGCTCACATCACCACTCACGGTTGAGGCTGCAGTTAAAGCACTTTCACAGTATGACCCTGAGCACGTGGTTGAGTTTATCCGCCGCAAGCTGGATGTGCAGGAGGTGATGATGGATAAAAACAATAAATTGAATTTACCTTAGTTGCGAATCATAAGACCGAATTATCGACTACGCGAATTGTATTTACACTTGACTAGTAATGGGAGTATATCACATTCAAATAACCTCAATAATGAAAATATTTTTTCGTGTCATTTGCACGCTTACTTTCTTAGTAATACAAATTTCAAGTGCGCTTACTCAAGAAACTATAACGAATGGGTTACAAGTATGGATGACCAAAAATTTGAATGAGGATAAGTTCCGAAACGGCGACCATATTCCCCAAGCCACTTCTATTGAAGAGTGGAAATCCGCCGGGGAAAAC
>CAMBPD010000097.1 GCA_945869405.1 Chryseobacterium gleum
CTTTTTTACATTCTAACCTCCCGCCCACGCTATTCTTCAATGTTAAGACGCTTCGTGTGGTTTTTAAGCGTGCCATTTCTTTTGATGTCGTTACGGCTTGTTGTGCTTCGGGGATGTTTTTAGCATTTAGGAATGGGACTGAAACAACTGTGGGCCCGGTTGTCGAAACAGCGTCAGCAGCGTCGAGTAAACACCCCAGATAAACAACACAAAGTATTGACAAGGACGCAGAGGCAACAATGATTCTAGTGTTCATAGTGTTGGTGTTTTGGTATGCGAAGAGTAACCGCTTGCTGTATCGCTTTATTGCACAGCTATCAACAAATTCATGCTGATTTGTTCCTTCACAACACTAATCATTTAGCTAAAAACCAACCCAACTTTGAGGGGTGCATATAGTTCGGTCAATAGTCTGTTTTTTATTGTTTGCGTTGCTTGAGGGCTGCCAACCACAGGTGGCGCCCATAACCGCCGAATCCATTCTTCAACCGTCTAAGGGTGGAGACTTCAGGGGTATTCGCATTGGCGATAAGCCCAAATTAATTAAACGCGAGGAAGAGGCCAGCTCGGTTTATAGCATGCCCGACGAGCTTATCTTCCGAATGGATCCAAATGAAGCCGACTCCACTTGGTACGAAATCTCTTACAGTTTCAATCAAGACGGTCTCAACCATATCAGTTTAGACGTATTTCCGCAAGGCGAAGATTTACAGGAGCATTTGTTTCGCGATTTCACCGCTTACTACACGCAACGGTTCGGCAGCCCCAAAATATTGTCGAACCAAGCAGAGTGGCGTGGGCTTACCATGCAAGGTCACCTTGTGACGGTTTCTTTGCTTAAAAAGGAAACTTCATTGCATCCTTCACACTTGCGTTTAATCTTCAATGAATCTAACCCTTAATGGAAGATTACCTGCTCAAAGTAGAGCGTTTAGGCATCGCCTTCCGACAGGGAGAACACATAAATGCCGCGGTGCACGACAGCACTTTTCAGCTCGGCCCGGGTAAAACACTTGCGATAGTCGGGGAGTCGGGGAGTGGCAAGTCGGTCTCGTCTCTGAGCATCATGAAACTGCTTAACAAAGAGAAAACGGTATTCACTTCCGGCCGCTTCATTTTTCATCCATCGCTCTTGATTCGCCCATCTGATGAGTGCGAGTTAGCCCCAGATGATTCATACCTCGAATCACTGCGTGGTAAAAAAATCTCGATGATTTTTCAAGAGCCCATGACATCGCTTAACCCGGTGATGACCTGTGGCAATCAACTCACAGAAATTCTTATCAAGCACAGTGCTTTTTCACGTGAAAAAGCACGCGAAAAAGCACTGACATTATTCCAGGAAGTTAAACTGCCGCGCGCTGAGCATATGCTTGATCAATATCCGCACGAGTTGAGCGGTGGACAGCGTCAGCGGGTGATGATTGCAATGGCAATAGCCTGCGAGCCTAAGATACTCATTGCCGATGAGCCCACGACGGCACTTGATGTTACGGTTCAGCGCGAAATCCTTCTCTTGCTGCGAACTCTTCAACAGAAAAGAGGCATGGGAATGATTTTCATAACACACGATTTGGGTGTGGTTGAAGAAATTGCTGATGATGTTTTGGTGATGAAGCAAGGGCGCATTGTTGAATGCGGTGCGGTGCACGATGTGCTGAAAAACCCTAAGCACGACTACACGCGAGGACTTTTGCAGTGTCGGCCAACCGCGTCGACAAAACAACTTCGGCTCCTAACGGTGCAAGACTTTGGGCACAACCTCAACCCCGAACGCATCGAACGCATCGAAAGGCCTGTTTCCGACAGTCGGTTCTTGGCCGTTGAACACATCACAAAACGTTACCAAAACAATTCTTTCTTTCAGAAAAACTCCCCCGGCACACTCGCTGTTGACTCTGTTTCCTTCCACATTAACCGTGGAGAGACCCTTGGATTAGTGGGTGAAAGCGGTTGTGGAAAGACAACGTTGAGCCGTATGATACTCGGTCTAGTTCCTGCTACCTCGGGGAAAATAGAATACACGCTCGGGGGAAATCCCGCACTAGACATTACCCATCTTTCAGCCTCGACGCTGCGAACTATTCGAAAGGAAATTCAAATCATCTTTCAAGACCCCTACAGCTCGTTGAACCCCAAACACTCCATCGGTGCCGCATTGGTTGAGCCCATGCTAGTGCACCGTATTGGGAGCGATGCGGGGGAGCGAAGATCACTTGCTCTTGAGTTGTTGGATAAGGTGGGTCTTTCCGCCGAACACTTCGATAGATACCCTCATGAGTTCAGTGGGGGTCAGCGGCAACGCATTGTAATCGCGCGTGCGTTGGCGTGCAAGCCATCCTTCATTGTATGTGATGAAAGTGTTTCTGCGCTCGATGTTTCCGTGCAAGCGCAAGTGCTGAATTTGCTGAATGATTTGAAGTATGAATTCGGTCTGACGTACTTGTTTATTTCTCACGACTTGAGGGTGGTGCATTACATGAGTGATCGCATAATGGTCATGAATAAGGGTCGGGTTGAAGAAATCGGTATTGCCGATACTGTTTTCAAAAACCCGCAATCAGAATACACCCAGAAACTTCTTCGGGCCGTTCCTGGCGGTGGGGCAGGTTAGGGGTTAATATTGCGAGTGCGGCCCTACATTTGCGCGCACACAAATTGCCTATGTCTGACAAACACAACATTCTGTCTGAAAAAATCGCTGCGGCCCAATTGGGTGGTGGCGAAAAGCGCATGGATTCACAACACAAAAAAGGCAAGCTCACCGCACGTGAGCGATTGCATTTTTTGCTAGACGAAAACTCATTTGAGGAGTTGGGAATGCTCGTTACACATCGCTCTACAAATTTTGGACTCGACAAGGAAGTGTATCTTGGTGATGGTGTCGTGACGGGTTTCGGAACGGTTCATGGACGATTGGTCTATGTGTTTTCGCAAGACTTCACCGTGATGGGCGGCTCTTTAGCAGAAGCGCATGCCGAAAAGATTTGCAGAATTATGGATCTTGCCATGCAAAATGGCGCGCCTGTTATTGGTCTCAACGACAGTGGTGGAGCGCGCATTCAAGAAGGCGTTGTGTCTCTTGGTGCCTATGCTGATATTTTTTACCGCAACACGCGAGCCAGTGGAGTGGTGCCGCAGATTAGTGCAATCATGGGGCCGTGTGCCGGTGGGGCTGTGTATTCGCCTGCGCTCACCGACTTCGTCCTCATGGTCGAAAACACAAGCTACATGTTCGTGACAGGTCCCAACGTAGTAAAAACCGTGACTCACGAAGAGGTGACCAGTGAAGAGCTTGGAGGAGCAAGCACACATGCATCAAAAAGTGGGGTTACGCACTTCAAGGCTGAAAATGATGTCGCTTGTTTACGCATGATTCGCGACCTCCTGCAATACATGCCGCAAAACTGCGAGGAACAAGCACCCGCAACAGCATACTCCGCCGCAAAAGAAGCGCGACCTAAACTCGATAGCATTATCCCAGACAACCCCAATCAGCCCTACGATATGCATGAGGTGATTGCAGAGGTGGTCGATGAGTCCTCTTGGATGGAGGTGCACAAAGACTTCGCTGAAAACATCATTGTTGGGTTTGCGCGCATTGCCGGACGAAGTATTGGTGTTGTGGCCAATCAACCCGCGTTTCTCGCCGGCGTTCTCGACATAAAATCATCCACCAAAGGAGCTCGTTTCGTTCGCTTCTGTGATTCATTCAACATACCTCTGCTTGTTTTCGAAGACGTACCCGGGTTTTTACCCGGCACTGATCAGGAGTGGAATGGAATTATTACCAATGGCGCTAAGCTTCTTTATGCCTTTAGTGAGGCCACGGTTCCGCGCGTTACGGTTATCACTCGAAAAGCGTATGGAGGAGCCTACGACGTGATGAACTCTAAGCATATAGGCGCTGATATGAACTACGCTTGGCCCACTGCGGAAATTGCAGTAATGGGGGCCAAAGGAGCCGCGGAAATTATTTTTAAGAAAGAAATTTCCGAGGCCGCCAATCCCGAAATGAAATGGAAAGAAAAAGAGGCCGAATACGCCGCGCTTTTTGCCAACCCATATAGCGCGGCACAACGAGGTTATATCGATGAGGTAATTATTCCATCGCAAACGAGAGAGAAACTAATTCGTGTCTTCGCGATGCTGGAGAACAAAGTAGACACTATGCCCCGCAAGAAGCATAGCAACATGCCATTATAAAAAACACACTATGCTTCGATCCATGACCGGCTTTGGTAAAGCCGAGGGCACCGTAGGAAACAAAAAGTTCACTGTTGAATTGCGTGCTCTAAATAGTAAGCAACTCGATTTGAATATCCGTATTCCCAGCGCTTATCGTGAAAAAGAACTTGAGCTGCGCTCTTGGCTTAGCGAAAACGTTCAACGCGGCAAGGCCGACCTTCTCGTTTACTACGAGAGTCTTGAGGCGGAAAAGAGGATGTCGATTAACATACCTCTCATGCTTGCGTATTACGAGGATTTACAGTCATTCGCAACTCAAGCAAAAATTGACGGTGGAGATTATATCAACGCCATTATGCGCATCCCTGATGTTCTTCGACCAGAGTCTTCGGAGTTTAACGAGGAAGAGTGGGCGCTGCTTTTCTCGATAATTAAGGAGGCCTTCCACCGGTTCGATAGTTATCGTGTACTCGAGGGCGAAAAGCTTGCTCTAGACTTCCATAATCGTATCGCTATTATTCTTTCCACTCGTGCGGCGCTCGACGCGCCCATAGCAGCGCGCAATCAGCGCGTTCGAGAGAAATTGCGCAACAACCTCGAGGAGCTGATCCCTGTTGACAAGATTGACCCAAACCGCTTCGAGCAAGAGCTCGTATATTATTTGGAGCGCCTCGACATAAGTGAAGAATACCAACGCCTCGACACCAACTGTGCGCACTTCAGTGATGAGCTCAAAGGAGAATCACAAGGAAAAAAACTCGGTTTTATTTCTCAAGAAATTGGCCGAGAAGTGAACACCATTGGCAGTAAGGCAAATGATGCCGACATGCAACGACTCGTTGTGGTTATGAAAGATGAGCTCGAAAAAATCAAGGAACAAATCAATAACGTGCTGTAAACGTATTTTTGCGCGGCACACACATGTCTAACGGCAAAGCAATCATATTCTCTGCGCCTAGTGGCGCTGGCAAAACAACCATTGTGCGGCACCTTATGGAGGTGCCCGACCTGCATTTGTCCTTTTCTGTTTCCGCTACCACAAGACAACGACGCGAGCACGAAGTTGACGGAAAGGACTACCATTTTATGGACCCCAATGATTTTCTGGAGCGCGCCAAAAAAGGCGAATTCATTGAGTGGGAAGAGGTATATAAAGGCCAATACTACGGCACACTTTATAGCGAGGTAGAACGCATTTGGGGTGCTGGGGGGAATGTGATTTTTGACATCGATGTTATAGGTGGTCTCAACTTGAAAAAAATTCTTGGAGATAGGGCCTTATCCATTTTCGTAAAAGCGCCCAGTGTGGACGTATTGGAAGCGCGGCTTCGCAAGCGCAGCACAGAAACCCCTGAAAAGATTGAACAACGCGTTTCAAAGGCGCATGAGGAAATGGCTTTTGAGCCCCGGTTCGACAGTGTTATCATTAATGAAGACCTGAATGTCGCACTTTTAGAAGCAGAACTTATTGTGCGCGACTTTCTCTTGCGCCCATGAGAATCGGTCTATACTTAGGCTCTTTCAACCCAACTCACATTGGACATGCGCACATTGCTCAGCAAGCCCAAATCCAGCACCATCTCGATCTTGTTTGGCTTGTTGTAAGTCCGCAAAACCCCTTCAAGCAAAACGATGCGCTCGCGCCAGAACACCACCGATTGGCCATGGCACACTTGGCGTTCGCGACGAACAATACCCTACGAGTGTCTGATATAGAGTTTTCTCTGCCACGGCCATCGTATTCCATCGTGACCCTGCGCGAATTCATTCGTCAACAACCCAGCGCCAACTACTTCCTGATTGTTGGAGAAGACAACCTAAACTCTTTTCAATATTGGAAAGACTTCGATCAGTTGCTCGAATTGGCCGAATTGCTTGTGTACCCGCGCTCCAATGAGGCTGTTACTATTCCTGACGCGCTTTCGCGTTTTGCGTCGCGTATCCACATGCTTAACGGGGCGCTTCTTCCTGTTTCAGCCACCCGCATTCGTGACGCTATTCGCCATTCACTGCCCATTAATGGCCTTGTAGCTTCAGAGGTGAAAGAGTATATAGAGAATAACAATTTGTATTGTTAAGCGCTTTCTGTTGTGTTTTCGTATCGCGCTAGAGAACAGCGGCCTTTTTCCTCGCTCTATTTTTCAACCGCATATCTATAAAAAGCGTTGATAGGATGACCAGGCCTCCCAAATAAAACTCAGGGCTCATCCTCTCGTCACTGCCATAGAGTATTAACGCAATAATGATGGTATAAACAGGCTCCATGTTGATGGCCAAAGCGCACGTAAAGGGACTCAGCACCCGCATGACTCGAATACTAATTATAAAAGCGACTCCAGTGCAAAGAACCCCAAGCACCCCAAGCAACTCGAGGTCGCGCACCGAGGGTAAGTGCATTAAACTTTCGCCATCGCCGGAAAGTAAAACAAAGAGCGTAAGCCCAATCCAAGCGAAAACCATTTCCCATAGCGCTATTTGTGTGGGCTCGTGGTGTTTTACAAGGCTCGCGTTGAGTGTTGAGAAAAGGGCGGCTAAGAAAGCGGCGACTAACGAAAGCACTATTCCCAGCGCGTAGTGTGTCTCAAACTTAAAAATGAGTGCTAATCCAATAATCACTACGCAACCGAGTAGCATCTCGTAGCGTTTGGGCGCCTCTCGTTTAATTACAGGATGGATGATGGACACAAAAAAGGCTGATGTACTTAGCACCACAAGTGCGACGGAAATCTTGGAATATTTGATGCTTGCAAAGAAGCATACCCAATGTGCCGCGGTTAACAGTCCAACCCCGGCGAAACGCACTAAATCGCGTCGTTGTGCAGCCAAGGGTACTTTATAAAAAATCGCCAAGACGGCAATAGTCACCACCGCAATAGCCACTCGCCACCACACCAAAAGCACGGACGATAGGGTAATCTCGCGACCAAGAATACCCGTGAAACCCCACACCAACACAATGAGGTGTAGAAGAAGAAGGTTACTTGTGTACCGTCCCTTCATGGTCAGATTCCAATTCTACAATTCCTCCTGTCATCGTGTACTTCAACACATCGACCGCGTTGCGCTCAATGCGCGTGATGTTTTTTGTAGGCACTATCATCATGTGTCCCGAGAAGCTGTAACTCATGGGGAAATACACCGCCACCTTGCCCTCAATGTTGCCCAATTCAGACAGGTTGGTGTCTGTGATGAATCCGATCATTTCCAACTCCATATCACCACTGACCCTCACCAATACAGGTTGATTAAACTTTTTTTCCTTTCCCACGAATGCGCTCATCACATCTGAAATCGCTTTATACAAATTGTTGACGCCTGGGATTTTCTCGAGCAACCGCATGAACCAACCCTTGATGCGGTCATTGATGAACATGCTACCAAACCAACCCAATCCAAACAAAACCAACACCAGCATGAGTATACCCCAACCCCAAAAGTGGTCGCCCTTCGTGAGCATCTCATCTTGGCTATACAGCAGCCGCGGAACGATGTTGTCTAAAAAGCTAAATAGTTGATACACGATATAGCCTGTGCCGAAAACCGGTAGCGTAATAATCAAACCATTAAGCACATAATAAAGAAATTTTCCGAAATACCGGTTTTTCATGGTTGTTCAATTAAATGCAAAGTTACGCCCAAGCATGGGCGTGTATGTAACCATTTCTGATACGATAGAGTAGAAGAGCGGTAATTCGGCACCACGTGTCCATCCATGACAAATCGCTTTTCAACATACCTTCTACTCTTCCTGGCGCTGATCGGTTCTTCGTTGGTTATGCGTGCTCAAGACGTATTGCTGTATTGCGCAGAGCCTTCGGGGTGCGCTCCTCATGGAGTTATTGTAGAGGCTCTTCTTGCCAACGGAAATAGTGCAGAAAACACCCATTGGACCGTTTACACGCCGGCCGGCGCAACACTACAATCTACCGCCAACCCTTATGTTGCTATATTCAACCAACCGGGAAGCTATAGCTTCAGTGTTACTGTAGATGGCCAGCCTCACCTTTTCGAAAACTTTGTTACCCTCTTCTCTAGGCCCCAAGCTCAAATTGCTGCCGTTGACTCGCAGGGCTGCTTGCCTTTTTGCACTGTGCTCAATGATGCCTCGGTGGCGGGTTCGGGCGCAATTATATCCCGAAGTTGGGATTTTGGGGACGGAACTATATCTCAAGAAGCAAACCCAACACATTGCTACGAACAAACCGGAGTATATACTCCTGTGTTGGCTGTTGAAGACGTTAACGGCTGTTTTTCGTCCATTTCTGCTCCGCAACTCATTTCTGTCACCACCAATTATCCAACAGCTTCTTTTGCCGTTGGAGCACAAAACTCTTGTTTCTTTCCAACCACACTAGAACTGGCCGCAGAAACCACAAGCGATGTTGTCGAACAACATTGGTTTTTAGATGGAAACATGCTGCCAGGACAAGAGAGCGTTCAACCAATCACGTTCAATGATATTGGCGCCTATGCCGTTTGCCTAGCCGTAGAAAACCTTATTGGTTGCGTTGACACTTCGTGTCAGACCATAAACATATCAGACGAACCAGAGGCGCGATTTACATTTAGCCAAGACACGATCTGTGCAGGCCAAACCATTGCATTCAACAACCATTCACTGCCACTAGCCACCAGCACAGAATGGGATTACAATGGCAATGGAACTATTGACGGAACACAAACAAATGGCAGTTTTACCTATACTAGCTCGGGCACTTTTATTATTAGCATGACGTCACATTATGGGAGCGCCTGCTCTGTGACAGTGCAAGACACCCTGCATGTTGAGGGTAATCCTACCATTGATTTTACGGGAACGAACCTCTACACGTGTTCGCCACCATTGGTATCAAGCTTCAACAACAATGAGCCCTTCAACCCTGATTTCGATTATGTGTGGTCTGTAGATGGGGTAGTGGTGGCAAATACGCATAATCTCACCTATACGTTTACCGAATTTGGCGCGCACGATGTACGTCTGCGCAGATACACCTCAGCCGGATGTGAGCGTTCTCGTAATAAAATTGGCTTCGTTCAAATCGTTTCACACGACATTTCGTTTGCATACGACGATTGGCTTTGTGTTGGCGAAAACGCTGTTGTGTCTAACATTACCATTGAGGGTAACGAAACCATCTTGGACTATTCATGGGACTTTAATGGCGACGGTCAGGAAGACGCCTTGGGACCTAACCCAATCTTCATATTCGACACACCGGGAGAATTCTTCGCTACCCTTACCGCCACAACCACCGAAGGATGTGTTTCTTCGTACACCACGCCCACACCTATTCACGTACTCGAGCCGGTTGTTCCTAGCTTCAACTCATTGCTGGTTGAAAGCTGCGCTGGGGAAACATTTGGGTTCTGCACAGACTACAACGCTGATAACGTCTACTCCTGGGATTTTCACGATGGGGGTTCGCCACAGCAAATGCTCGCTATTGATAGCTGCATCACTCATATCTATGAGGATACCGGTTATTTTGATGTTACTCTTAGTGTTTTCAATGGTGCTTGCAACAGTGCCATAACTGTTGCCGATTATATCCACGTTGTTCCGCCACTGGCTTTATTCGATTACGACATTTCCTGCAGCGATTTCACCGCCGCTTTCCACGACCATTCCATCGAAGGGGATTCGCTCGTTTGGGACTTTGGTGATGGCAGTCCCTTTGCCGTGAACGAAAGCAACCCCGTGCACACATACGCAGAGCCTGGTGAATACACCGTCGTGCTTTCCGCCTATAAAACCGGATCGATTTGCTTCGATACAAAAACTCAACAAGTTGCTGTTGCCCTTCCCTCGACTGGTATTGTGCTCACCCCCTCCATGGGTTGTGCGCCACTCTCTGTGGGTATTGAAGCGCCGGGCAACAATGATTATTGGCAGTTATCTTTCGAAAATGGCGATCGCATTACTGTTGAACGCAACGACAATCCATTCTCTGCGCCATGGACGATTGAATATGAACACGACGGACAGAACGATATAACTACCTCTACTAACCCCAACTCATTTACTTGGCCTACATTGACCTTTGAGGAAAGCGGCTTGTTTGATGTGCACGTGGCGGTAATTGATGCATTTGGTTGTGAGGCAGAAACCACATACACCGATGTACTTGAGGTGTGGCCGGGTGGCAACTATTCTGATATCAACGCGCAACTTATTAACGCATGCGACAGCGGTGGGGTTACCGTGAGCGTAGAGGCCATCCACCCTCTTGCTACTTCGTGGTTGTGGAGTTTCAATGATGGAACAAGCTCAACCACCCAACAGGTTGACCACCGGTTTGAGGCTCCTTTTAATTACGATTCAGGAATCAGTTGCGCTCTGCTTGCAACAGACGCCAATGGTTGTACTTCCTCGAGTAATGTGGTATTTGATGTTGTACTGCCAGCCTCTCCTTTGTTTACCTGGAGCGCTCCACCGGTA
>CAMBPD010000098.1 GCA_945869405.1 Chryseobacterium gleum
GTGGCATGCAGAAGTCGTTATTAGCGAAGATGGCTTGGATGCTGTTGAGCGCTTGAAAATTGAATCATACGATTTGGTGTTGATGGATTTGCAAATGCCTGTGATGGATGGTTTCGAGGCCACCGTTCATATTCGTGAGCAGTTGAAGTTGCGGTTGCCTATCATAGGACTTTCGGCCAACGCGCTTAGCGATGAGCGTGAACGCAGCCTTCAGGTGGGTATGAATGATTTCGTGACGAAACCTTTTCAACCCGAGTTGCTGTACGAGAAGATTCATTCATTCATATTTGGCTGATAATGTAATTTTGCCAAAAGTCACGCCTTGAAACGAATTGTTCTTTTGGCTTCCGGTGCAGGAAGCAATGCCGCCAACATTATCCATTATTTTCACGAGAGAAAAACCGCGGAGGTAGTGCTTGTGGCCTCCAATAGGTCTGGCGCTGGTGTGTTTGATGTCGCTGCGGCCAACAAGGTGCCGACCTATCTCCTTACCAAAGAGAATTTTCAGCAATCGAATGAGTTTATTCTGTACGCACAGGTGCTCCAAGTGGATGTGGTTGTCTTGGCAGGTTTCTTATGGAAGGTGCCAGCGTTGATGGTTCAAGAGTTCCCGCATCGTATCGTGAATATTCACCCGTCATTGTTGCCAAAATATGGTGGCAAGGGTATGTATGGCCACCATGTGCATGAGGCTGTGCACCAAGCGGGAGAGCGCGAGTCAGGCATTACCATCCATTGGGTAAATGAACAGTATGATGAGGGTGGGATTATAGCCCAGCATCGAGTGAATGTAGAGCCTTCCGACACACCTTTTGATATTGAACGCAAGGTTCGAGCGCTTGAAATAGAGTGGTTCCCTAGGGTAGTAGAAAATGTGTTAATGACTTGTTAAACGGAGACACTCTCGATTACCTTCGCGCCCACTCAAACGTACACCTGTGAAACGATTCCATCCTGGGTCAGATATTCCTGCATCCATTGTTGTATTCCTTGTTGCTCTGCCTTTGTGCATCGGTATTTCTATAGCTTCAGACGCTTCCCCGTTTAGTGGCATTATTGCCGGCGTAATTGGCGGTGTGGTGGTTGGAATGTTGAGTGGATCTTCCTTGAGTGTGTCTGGCCCAGCAGCCGGACTCGCAGCCATTGTCGCAGCGGCCATTCATGATTTGGGCAGCTATCAAGTCTTCTTACTCGCCGCTTTTTTGGCGGGAGCATTGCAACTTGTTTTTGGGTTTTTTAAAGGCGGTGGTATTGGGCGCTATGTTCCAAATGCTGTAATCAAAGGCATGCTTGCGGCCATTGGCATACTCATCATTCTCAAACAAATCCCGCACTTCGTTGGTTACGATGCCGATCCGGAAGGTGAGGAATCGTTCATTCAGCCCGATGGTCAAAATACATTCAGTGAAATCATGCTGGCTTTCGGGCGTATTTCTCCACTGGCCACACTCATAGCAACGGTTGCAGCTGCTATTTTGCTCTTTTATGAAACGCGTTTCATGAAGAAGCAGGTGTGGGTAAAATACTTGCCTGGCCCTCTGTTGGCAGTTGTCAGCGGTGTGTTGCTCAACAAGTTTCTCATGCCCGATGGTCATTCGCTTGCATTGAGCGATGAACATGTGGTTCAGATTCCCGTGTTTCAATCGGCCTCCGAGCTTGTAGGTTTTCTGTCGATGCCCGATTGGACTTCAATTGGCAACTATAAAGTTTGGATAACTGCATTTACGCTAGCCATCGTCGCTTCGTTAGAAACGCTGCTCAGCCTAGAGGCGGCAGACAAATTGGATCCCCTGAAAAGAATTAGTCCGTCCAACCGAGAGTTGTACGCACAGGGCACTGGAAATATGCTTTCGGCGTTGATTGGGGGCCTGCCTGTTACATCGGTTGTGGTTCGTTCTTCTGCCAATATCAATGCGGGTGCAAAAACAAAGGCCTCAGCCGTTTTGCATGGGTTGTTGTTGTTGTTGTGCGTGTTTGCCATCCCAGACATTCTGAACACGATACCTAAGGCAGCCTTGGCGAGTATTCTCATACTAACCGGCTACAAGTTGGCCAATGTAAAGTTGTTCAAGGAGTATTACAGTCGGGGTAAAGAACAGTTTGTGCCCTTTGTCGTCACCATTATAGCCATTATTTTCACCGACTTGCTCATTGGGATTTTGGTTGGAATACTCGTTGGTTTTTATTCGGTTGTTCGCAGCAATTTTCGGTCAGCAATGATTATGGTGGAAGATGACGGAAAGTTTTTGATCCGCTTTGGTAAAGAGGTTTCCTTCTTGAATAAGTCTAGATTGGTGGAGTACTTGCAGAAAGTACCTGATAACAGCGCGGTTTTAATTGACCCGTTGCGCAATGAATTTATGGATCGTGACATCGTTGATACGGTGAACGATTTCATCGAGTCATCGCAGGCGAGAGGCATACGTGTGTATGTAATGCGCGATGAACGCCACAAAGAGATTTTTAATGACCCCTTCCGGTTAGAAATGACACAATAAAAAAAACCCACTATGAAATCTTACGACAAATTATTGCTTGAAAATAAAGCATGGGCAGCAGAAAAGATTCAAAATGATTCTGAGTATTTCACCAAGTTGTCGGGCATTCAAACACCCGATTTTTTGTGGATAGGCTGCAGCGATAGCCGTGTGCCAGCAAATGAAATTACGGGTACTTCGCCCGGTGAAATATTTGTTCATCGCAACATTGCCAACATGGTGGTGCATACCGATGTAAACTTGCTTAGTGTGCTTGAATATGCAGTTAAATTTTTGCAGGTGAAGCATGTCATTGTCTGTGGGCATTATGGTTGCGGTGGTGTCAAAGCCTCCATGTCCAACCACAACCTAGGCATCATCAATAAGTGGATCATGCATATTAAAGACGTGCAGCGTATTCACGCAGAGGAGTTGCAGGCCATTGGCGATGAGGGTGCACGCACCAACCGCCTAGTTGAACTCAATGTGATTGAGCAAGTGACCAATCTGGCAAAAACATCCGTCATCCAGAAGGCATGGAAGGACCGTCAAGGTCCTCATTTGCATGGTTGGGTGTACGGGTTGGATAACGGACTCATCAAGTCCATATTCGAACTGCCCGCGGGCTCGCGTATCGATCCACTTTACGAATACGATGACTTGTAAAGGGGTGTGCTTTCAAGCGCGCAGCCGTTGTAATTTCGCCCCATGTTCGATTGGAAGGAAATAGGTTCGTGCTTTATGGTCTTGTTCGCAGTAATCGACATAGTGGGCAGTGTTCCCATTATCGTTAAGATTAAAAATTCGACAGGAAACATCCAGCCGATTACCACGACGTTGGTTTCTTTCCTGTTGATGATCGTATTTCTATTTCTTGGCGAGCGCTTTCTGTATTTGTTTGGGGTAGATGTAAATTCCTTTGCTGTTGCAGGCTCGTTCATACTTTTTTTCATCGCCATGGAGATGGTGTTGGGCATAAAAATTTTCAAGCAAAAGGAAGGTGCAGAAAGTGCCTCATCAATCGTTCCATTGGCATTTCCAATTATTGCGGGAGCGGGCACATTTTCAACTCTCATTTCCTTGGGCGCAGAGTATGAACAGGTAAATATTTTAGTGGCCATCGCGCTCAATATGCCAATCATTTTTATAGTACTCAAGTTGACAAACCGTATCGAGAGAATGCTCGGAGTGGCGGGTATCAATGTCCTCGAGAAAGTTTTCGGTATCATCTTGTTGGCTATTGCCGTGAAGCTTTTTAGTCATAACATTCAGTATTTACTCGGATAAATTTGTGCCCTATGTCTGGAATCACGATTTATACCGATGGCGCAGCAAAGGGCAACCCAGGCCCCGGAGGTTACGGAGCCATCATGCAGAGTGGTCCGCACTATAAGGAAATCAGCCAGGGATTTCGCCTAACGACCAACAACCGAATGGAATTGCTAAGCGTGATTGTTTGTCTGGAAATGCTCAAACAAGACGGTTGTGAGGTTACCGTTTACTCCGATTCAAAGTATGTGGTTGACTCAGTTGAGAAAAGATGGATCGCAGGTTGGATAAAACGAGGTTGGAAGGATGTAAAGAATCCCGACTTGTGGAAGCGGTATTTGGTCGTGGCGAAGGCACATTCCGTTCGATTCAAATGGATAAAGGGGCACAATGGCCACCCCATGAACGAGCGTTGTGATTTTTTAGCTGTAGAGGCAAGCAACAGCCGCACTTTGTTGATTGATGACTGGTACGAGGCCCACAAGCAAGACTCGGGCATGTTCAAATAACAAACTCCCATTTTATTGTCTGTTGAGGCGGCGTAGGTGTATTTTTGCGCCGTTGCCGGAAAAACCGGCTTGTATCTGAATAAACATTCAATAGATAATGCGCACAGATTTATACCAGGGCCACGATTACTACATGATGGATGAGTTGTTGAGCGAAGAGCAAAAGCTAGTTCGTGACACTGCCCGTGCTTGGGTTAAAAAAGAGGTTTCTCCCATCATTGAAGAAGCTGCTGAAAGCTGCAAGTTTCCTCAGCATTTGCTGAAAGGGTTGGGTGAAATTGGAGCCTTTGGTCCATATATCCCAGTGGAATATGGCGGGGCAGGATTAGATCACATTTCATACGGCATCATCATGCAAGAGTTGGAGCGCTGCGATAGTGGCTTACGTTCTACTGCTTCTGTGCAAAGCTCCTTGGTGATGTATCCCATATATAAATACGGCTCCGAGGAACAGCGCATGAAGTACCTGCCCAAGTTGGCAACTGGCGAATGGATGGGTTGTTTCGGATTGACAGAGCCAGATTATGGCAGTAATCCGGGCGGTATGCTCACCAACTTCAAAGATATGGGCGACCATTACCTGTTGAATGGGGCGAAGATGTGGATTAGCAATGCGCCGTTTGCACAGATAGCAGTGGTTTGGGCGAAGAACGAAGCGGGTCGCATACACGGTCTTATTGTAGAGCGCGGCATGGAAGGGTTCACCACACCAACTATGCATGGGAAGTGGAGTCTTCGAGCCAGCGATACTGGAGAGCTGATTTTCGATAATGTGAAGGTGCCCAAGGAAAATCTTCTACCCAACAAAAGTGGATTGGGTGCTCCGCTAGGTTGCCTCGATTCTGCCCGATATGGCATTGCTTGGGGTGCGATAGGTGTGGCTCTGGATTGCTACGATGTTGCTTTGCGTTACTCGAAGGAGCGTGTTCAGTTTGGCAAGCCAATCGGTGCTTTCCAGCTACAGCAAAAAAAGTTGGCCGAAATGATCACGGAGATTACCAAAGCCCAGCTACTCACATTCCGTCTGGGTCAACTGCGCAATGATGGTCGAGCAACTACTGCACAAATAAGCATGGCAAAGCGAAATAACATCGTTATGGCAAAAGAAATTGTGAGTGAAGCTCGTCAGATACTTGGCGGTATGGGTATCACGAATGAGTATCCCGTTATGCGCCATATGATGAACTTAGAGTCTGTAATAACCTATGAGGGAACACACGACATCCACCTGCTCATCACAGGAATGGACGTTACGGGTTTCGATGCATTTAAATAACAAGCGATATTCACAAATGCATGGTGGCATAATTTTTAGCTACGCGCTTTAATAAGTCATTTGTTGAATCATCTTTACAAAAAATAAGGTCATGAATAAAAAATTCTACTTTTTCTTTTTACTGGCAGTAGGTTTCTCACTGCAGGTATGTGCTACTGTACACGTGGTTACACAGCAATCTTTAACCTTTGTTCCTTCAGATTTCACGCTATCCGTTGGTGATACTGTTCGTTTTGAATGGACTGCGGGTTCACACAACACAGTTTCAACTGATGTTCCTGCAGGGGCAGATTCATGGAATTCTCCGTTGAACTCTGGCAATCAGTCCTACGACTATGTGGTGAGTGTGGAAGGAGTATATGCATACGAGTGCACGTTTCACGCGGGGCAAGACGGCATGTTCACTGCAGAGGCGCTGATCAATACTGTAGCGATGTCGCGTCAAGCAAACCTCGAATTGAACGTTCGTACCAATACTTCTGGTAGTTTGGTTGTGCACTTGGTGAACGCTAGCGGCAACCATGCGGTTATCAGTTTGATCGATATTACAGGCCGTGAGGTGGCCAACATCCATCAGGGAGCCATCGCCAACGATGATTTCACCCTTCGTCACGACGTTTCTGGCTTCCAGCGCGGTATTTATTTCGTGCGCTTTCAAGAAGGAGCGCGTGTAACAACTCGTAAAGTACTTATCCAATAATTGGAGTTTTAATACATGGAAATCCCGTCGGTAACGACGGGATTTTTTTTTGCTGTTCTGTTGCACACCGCATTGTGCATAACGCGGCGTTGGGTGGGGGTGCTTGTGGCTGTGTAGTGTGCATTTTCGTATCTGACCTGAAAAGCATGAAGCATCTACTCAATAAACTGCAGGGCGACCGCACCATTTGGATGGTAACGCTCTTCCTTTCCCTCATTTCGATCTTAGCCGTTTACAGCGCTATTTCTACTTTGGCTTACAAAGCGCACGGCAATAACCTAAAGTTTTTGGTCAAGCATACTGGAATGATTGTGGCTGGCTTCGCCATCATGTATGTGGTGCACCGCATGGCGTTTCGCTATTTTTCAAGGCTATCGAAAATACTTTTGTTGGTTGCTGCAGCTCTCTTGGCCTACGCGCTTTTGTTTGGTCACAACCTCAACGATGCCAATCGATGGATAGTGATTCCGTTTACAGGACTTACTTTCCAACCGAGCGATTTTGCAAAGATTGCGCTTATCATTTATGTAGGCAGAACGTTGGCTGTCAAGCGTGATCTCTTGCACGATTTTAAAGAAGGTGTTCTGCCAGTTATATGGCCTATTGGGCTCATTTGCGGACTCATACTTCCGGCCAATTTTTCTACAGCGGCCATGCTTGCTAGTATTTGTTTTTTGATGATGTTCCTTGCTGGTGTTCCTTTCCGACATATGAGCAAGCTGGTTGCGGCTGGCGTGGGATTCATATTTCTTATTGTGGTTGTAGGAGAAACTACGGGTTTCCCTGCACGCTACGGGACCTGGAAAAATCGAATAGTGAGCGCTATGGACGAGGATAGTGAAGGTAATTATCAAACTGATTTGGCAAAGTATGCTATTCATGAAGGGGGCATCATTCCCAAGGGGCCAGGCACGGGCAGTTCACGCAACTTTTTGCCGCATCCATACTCCGACATGATCTATCCGTTTATCATTGAAGAGTATGGGTCAATATTCGGTGGGATAACCCTTGTGCTGCTTTACCTCATATTGTTGTTCCGAACCATCAAGCTTTCCATCAACAACCCAAAGATGGGTGCGCAGCTCACGGCTTTGGGTCTTTCGTTTTTGTTGGTCATTCAGGCCTTCATCAACATGGCAGTCGCAGTGAGTTTGTTTCCCACCACGGGGCAGCCTCTCCCCCTGGTAAGTATGGGAGGAACAAGTACGTTGTTTACCTGCCTTGCGTTGGGCATTATATTGAGTATCTGCCGGAGTAAGGATGAAGTAGAGGAAGATCTCAGCCTGACTCAAACGAAGTTCATTGAACCGGTGGTTTCAAATTAATTCTCAGGGCACATGCGAGTAATCATATCAGGTGGTGGCACAGGTGGGCATATTTTTCCAGCAATAGCAATTGCAAAAACAATTCAGCAGCAATTTCCAGCTGCGGTTATACTTTTTGTGGGAGCGTTGGGCAAGATGGAGATGGAGAAAGTGCCTGCAGCCGGGTTTGAAATAGTTGGGCTCCCTATAGTAGGCATTCAACGCAGAATCACTTGGAAGAATTTATGGGTTCCTTTCAAGCTCTTGGTAAGTATGCTCAAGGCGCGGCGGATCGTGCGGGAGTTCAAGCCCGACATTGCTATCGGAGTTGGCGGTTATGCCAGTGGTCCAATGCTTCGAGCAGCGGCTAGTGCTGGAGTGAAAACACTCATCCAAGAGCAGAACTCATATCCGGGCATCACCAATCGAATTCTCGCGCGCAAGGTGAACACCATTTGTGTGGCCTATGAAGGATTAGCGAAATATTTTCCGATTGAAAAGCTTGTGCTAACGGGCAATCCGGTGCGGCCAGAGGTAGTGCGCCTCGAGGGTAAGCGTGCGAATGCGTTGACGCATTTTGGCTTGGATGAGAATCGCAAAACCTTGCTTGTCATTGGGGGCAGTTTGGGGGCACGATCTATCAATGAGGCGGTAGATGCTCATGCGGAGCGGTGGGAGCGCGAAGGTTATCAAGTCATTTGGCAAACAGGCAAGGGCTATGTCGAAGCATCACAACGACGAGTTGCTGCGTTAAAATATGTTCAAGCGCATGAGTTTATTCGTGAGATGGATTTGGCTTACGCAGCGGCCGATGTGGTCGTTTCTCGGGCTGGAGCGATGAGCATATCAGAGTTGTGTCTCGTTGGCAAGCCTTCGGTTCTTGTGCCTTCACCGAATGTGTCGGAAGACCACCAAACGAAAAACGCAATGGCGTTGGTAAATAGATACGCTGCATTGCTAGTGCGCGATGCAGAGGCGTTAGCCGTTTTGGGCGATGTGGTTAGCGGTCTGATGGTCGATGAAAGTCAGCGCCAGGAATTGGCAAGATCTATCGGGGCATTGGCGCAGCGCGATGCGGCAGAGCGCATTGTAGAGGAAGTAAAAAAATTGATGTGATGGACGAACCCAACTACAACTCGATAAATTTCGATGAAACTGAAGTCTATTATTTCCTAGGTATTGGAGGTATTGGAATGTCGGCAATTGCTCGGTATTTTCATGCTCAAGGAAAACTTGTAATGGGCTACGACCGCACTTCGACTCCGCTTACCACAGAGTTAGAGATGGAAGGTATTGCAGTGCACTTCGACGATTCAGTGCTCGAGATACCTCCTGTGGTGCGGCATACTCCTCGTGAGAAGGTGCTGGTAATCTACACTCCTGCAATACCTAACGTGAGTGTGGAGCTGAATTGGCTTGCGGAGCACGGTTACACGCTCATTAAACGTTCGCAGGCATTAGGTGTTATCACAGCCCAGAGTAGGAGCATAGCAGTGGGAGGTACCCACGGAAAAACCACCACAAGTTCCATGATAGCGCATATGCTAAAGCACAGCGGTATGGGCTGCAATGCTTTTTTGGGAGGCATTGCTACAAACTATGCTACAAACTTGTTAATTGATAAAAATGCTGTGTGGACAGTGGTGGAGGCAGATGAATATGATCGTTCTTTTCTTACGCTCTCCCCTGAAATTTCGATCATTACAAGCACCGATGCTGACCACCTCGATATTTATGGTTCGCACGAGTATATGAAGGAGTCGTTCAACCTGTTTGCGCAGCGATTGAATGCGGGTGGTTTGTTGATTTATCGGCAAGGGTTGCCCATAGATGTTTCCTCGCTCGACGCTGGCATTGCACACACAACATACAGCGGCAGCGAGCGGGCGGAGCAATTCGCAAGTGCTGTGCACATTGTGGATGGTCGGTATTTTTTCGATTACCATGCGGGAGATGTTTGTTGGAAGGCGATAGAGCTCGGCTTGCCCGGAATGCATAATGTAGAAAACGCCATAGCAGCCATAGCGGTGTGCAGGGCAGTGGGTCTCGACGAAGCGCAGGTTCGTGCAGGGTTGCAGTCGTTCATGGGAGTTAGGCGCCGTTTCGAATATCATATCCGCCGCGATGATTTGGTGTTGATAGACGATTATGCCCATCACCCCGAGGAGCTGCGTGCTTGCATTGAATCGGTGAGGCAACTATACCCGCACAAGCATATTACAGGTGTTTTTCAGCCACATCTTTTTAGCAGGACTCGCGATTTTCTGGAAGGTTTTGCCCGGAGTTTGGAATTGCTCGACGACATTATTCTACTCCCAATCTATCCCGCTCGCGAGTTGCCCATGCCAGGAATTGATTCACAATTGTTGTTGGATAACATTTCCAAACCATCCAAAAAACTCGTCGATAAGCAGTTTTTATTAGCAGAGTTAACCGGAAGTCCGCGCGAAGTCATTGTGATGCTCGGTGCAGGCGATATCGATGCGCTTGTAAGCCCAGTTGCGGCGGCCTTTTCGGGAAAATAGACGAAGGAAAATTCCTTTCGTAACCTGCCAAACCGTATGACGAAGGACAACGAAAATAGCTACATCAAGGACATCCAAAAGCGCAAGCGATTGCGTCTGGTGGCGGTCTACGCCCTTGCGTCGGTTGGAGCTATTGGCTTATTTGTCGCACTGGGTTTTGTGGGAAAAAAACAAAGCGATACCCGTTGTTGGAAACTAGAGGTTCAAATAGAAACCACGGATGGTCGCAAGTTCATCGACGAGCAAATGGTAGCAGCTTTGGCCGATAGCGCAAGCGATATGATTGTGGGAAATGCAATAAGCCGTATCGATTTGGGCGCCATTCATAAGGCGGTGAGTGCAAATTCGTCGGTGAAAGAGGCGCATGTCTACACAACTGTAGACGGACGTTGTGTAGTGCAGGTAAAGCAGCGCACGCCTATTGCTAGAATTTTCAATA
>CAMBPD010000099.1 GCA_945869405.1 Chryseobacterium gleum
AGCTATGCGTTTTGGTGGACCATCAGCATCCTGTTTACCGATGCTGAGATTTCGAATAATTACATTGCCTATATGATTACCATCACGCTTTTCAATTTGTTTGAATTTGTTTCTACTATCTACACGGCTATTGAAGTGCGCAAAGGCAAGCACGTGCGGTGGTGGATTATAGCCGACCTTACGGATCAACTCATAAAGAATAAGGAATCATGAAGTCAAATTCGCTTTGGGCCATTGTTATAATGGGAGGTTTCGTTGCCTTGTTCTTCTGGTTGCGAACGATCGACTGGGTGGGCATGTTCAATATTGAAAAGCACACACACGACACGGAAGAGAAGCTCGGCGATTTGTTTTGGGAACACCTCGCCGATGAGGGCGAGCAAGTGACCGACTCGGCTTCAGTGGCCGCTATGGATACCCTGGTGGGTCGCATATGCGTTGCCAATGCCATTCCCCGTGAACGCGTCAAGGTGCATGTGTTTCGTGCCGATGTGGTGAACGCCTTTGCCATGCCCGGCGGTCATTTGGTGGTGAACTCAGCCTTGATTGCAGACTGCAAAAATGCCGAACAATTGTGCGGCGTGCTGGCGCATGAGATAGCGCACATCGAACTGCGCCATGTAATGAAGAAGTTGGTGCGCGAAGTGGGAATGGCGCTGCTGGTGAACATAACGACAGGTGGCGGCGATGCCGGACAAGTAGGTGAGTTGGTAGGAGCGCTTTCTTCCAAAGCCTTCGACCGTGACATGGAGCGCGAGGCCGACACACAGGCGGTGGATTATCTGGTGAATGCCCACATAGACCCGCGTCCGTTTGCCGATTTCCTGTACCTCACAAGCAACGGTGAAGAGTCAGAGGCCTTCGATTGGCTTAGCACACACCCAAGTTCCAAAGAGCGGGTGGCCTATGTGCTGGAGGAAATTAGCAAACGAAGTCTCACAAATGAGGCGGTGCTCGATTCTGTTGCGTGGCACGCGCTGAAGGAGTCTATGCGTGTTGAAACAACCGCAGCCGACTCGGGAATGTAAACAGTTTTTTGTTCAGAGTGGCCGCTTTGCAACTTCAATGAACCGACCAGGGAAGAGCGCAAAAAGCCCTACATTCGGCATGTGCGGTTTAAAGTTTCACGCTGTACTTCGATCGCATGCGCTCAATGTGCTCCTCGGGTATGTCGTGCACATTTGCACTGCCGTGCCTATTCTCTACAGTCGCCACATGCACGCGGTAACTGTGTTCTGAGGCAAGTTTGAAGTAGGGCTCCATTTCCCACTCCAAGGTAAAGGTGTTGTGTAGGATGATTTTCTGAGTACCAAGCTGCATAGCGGTTCCAACGCTCTCTTCGCATCGCTTGTAGGCCAAGTGATTTTCCTGAAAACGAAAATCGTAAAGTCCGTTTTCATCCGTGAAGTAATCGTCGATGCTGAAAATGGGATACTTGCCTCCTTCGCTAAGCGCTGCCGCCAAAGTCGACTTGCCACTTCCGGGCAATCCGCGGAGTAAAATCAGCTCACGAGTCATTACACTTGAGCCACTTTAAACTCACTCGTGAAGTGGAACTCCAGCTCCGGATAGTTTTTACGCTCCATGTCCAACATGAAAGACGTGGGGGCCAAGAACACATCGTTATCGTCTTTGTCTTTCACCATATTCTGACCCTTTATGCGCTTGAACTCTGCTACTTTTTCCGGATGATCCGTGGTTATCCAGCATGCCTTGAAAAAGGTTTTGGTTTCAAACTCGCACTTGGCGCCGTATTCATGTTCCAAACGGTAGCGAATAACTTCAAACTGAAGTTCACCCACGGTACCCACGATTTTGCGGTTGCCGGGTTCTTGCACGAAGAGCTGCGCTACGCCCTCTTCTGTGAGCTGACGAATGCCCTTTTCGAGCTGCTTCGACTTCATCGGGTCTTTGTTTACCAGCTCCTTGAAAATCTCGGGCGAAAAGCTAGGTATGCCTTTGAATATCATGTCTTCGCCCTCGGTGAGGGTGTCGCCTATTTTGAAATTGCCCGTGTCGTACAATCCAATCACATCACCGGCGTAGGCCTCATCGATAGTCGTTTTTGCGGAAGCCATGAACGTAACAGGGTTGGGATACTTGAAGTTCTTGTCGAGCCGCACGTGGTGGTAGAATTTGTTGCGCTCAAACGTGCCGCTGCATACGCGTAAGAAGGCGATACGGTCGCGGTGACGCGGGTCGATATTGGCGTGAATTTTAAATACAAATCCCGAAAACTTCGACTCCGCTGGTTCCACCACCCGCACGCTCGATTCTCGGTGCTGCGGTGTTGGCGCCAACTCCAGAAACTTGTCGAGCAACTCCTTCACTCCGAAGTTGTTCATCGCCGAACCGAAGAACACGGGAGCAAGCTTGCCCTCTAGGTATTTCTGCCTGTCGAACGGGTCGTACACATTCTCGATGAGGTCAACATCTTCGCGCAATTGTTCCGCATACTCACCCGCAAGCTGATCGAGCAACGGATCGTTCAAATCGCTTATGGAAATTATCTCTTCACTCACTTTCGTCTTGAGTGACTCAAACAAGTTGATGGTTTTATCGTACAGTTTGTAAACGCCTTTGAACGAATACCCTTTGCTGATAGGCCACGATAGAGGCTGTACTTTGATGTTCAGCTCTTCCTCCAGCTCATCGAGCAGGTCGAAAGCATCCTGCCCTTCGAGATCCATCTTGTTGATGAACACGATTACCGGCGTATCGCGCATGCGGCACACCTCCATGAGTCTGCGCGTTTGTGCTTCTACACCTTTCGAGCTGTCTATCACAAGTATAACACTATCGACCGCGGTGAGTGTGCGATAGGTGTCTTCGGCAAAGTCCTTGTGACCAGGGGTGTCGAGCAGGTTTACCTGCATGCCATTGTATTCAAACACCATCACCGAAGTAGCCACCGAGATACCCCGTTGACGCTCGATTTCCATGAAGTCGGACGCAGCGGTCTTCGTTATTTTGTTGCTCTTTACCGCGCCAGCCGTTTGTATGGCACCCCCGAAAAGCAGGAGCTTCTCGGTGAGGGTCGTCTTGCCGGCATCGGGGTGAGAGATGATGGCGAATGTTTTTCTTCGTGCTATTTCGTCTTTTAGTGCCATGGCGCGAAAATAGTGCGGGAATGTCGAATGGACCTCGGATGCACGCAGTGCACTTTTCCAACCTGCTATTGCGACTGCCGCTGCTGGTCTCGGCCTATCCTTTCGACCAAACAAAATTAAGATTTCATAGAGAATAGCTACCAAGCGTTTTTTGGCAAAATCACACGTGAACCTTGCGGCCCAATGAGTGTTTAAAGATTTATGAAAACAGCACTAATAATAATCGCAGTTTCTGTTGTGGCCATAGTAATCTACGGCTTCAGCAAACGCAACAAAGTATCACCCGAAAAGAAAGCAGCTATGATTGAAGAAACCCCAAAGTCGTTTTACGACCTTACTTACACAGACATCGAGGGCAAACCAGCCTCCATGTCGGCATTCAAAGGCAAGTATGTGTTGTGTGTGAACGTGGCCAGCAAATGCGGCAAAACTCCGCAATATGCAAAGCTCGAGGCACTTTATGAAAAGCACAAAGACAACCTTGTAATCATTGGTTTCCCTTGCAATCAATTCTTGGGTCAAGAGCCCGGAACAGAGAAGGATATTGCAGAGTTTTGTACAAAGAACTACGGCGTTACCTTCCCGTTGTCGTCGAAAATTGATGTTAGTGGAAAGGATCAACATCCGGTATATACTTGGTTGATGACCAAGGAAGTGAACATGGTATCTGATGATAAGGTGGATTGGAATTTCCACAAGGTATTGGTCTCTCCAGACGGTCAATGGCTCAAGGCTTATTCCGCAGGTACAGACCCAATGGAAATTGCTGCAGACTTGAAGTAGTAAACTCAACCGGAGCGAAGTCTTTTTTGTCTTCGCACCATCGATGTTACATAGGTTTAAGGATAAATTACAGCGCCGCTTGAGAGATATGCAACCTCCAAGCGGCTTTTCCTTGCCCATCACTTCCGGATGAAGCGTTCCACTGCCCGAAAATTACAAGGGCGACATACAGCTAATGGTATACAACGAACTGGGCGCCTGAGTAGAAACCAGTAATGTACACCACCCGCAGAGCATCGTGCGCTTGACCTCTGTGCGACTGCACAGAAGTTAAGTACATCTGCGAAGTTCAAAGCACTCAATGGCTCTGTGCGGGTAAGTTTGTAAAAAACAGGTAAGTTCTCCTTCGGCACGGGGGCAAACCTTTGATGCATACAGTTGTTTAGGAAGCATGCGTGGTGTTAAAAAACAAAACCTTCCTGAAAAAATGTGTCTGGTCTGTCATCGCCCTTTTACATGGCGGAAAAAATGGGAGAAGGTGTGGAGTGAAGTAAAATATTGCAGCGACAGCTGCCGCGCCAAGAAGAATACCGTATGAATGCTATACTCATCTTCCCTCATCAATTGTTCAGTCAACAAATTACTCTCGAGGAGGGTGAGTATTGGTTGGTAGAGGAGCCCTTGTTCTTCAAACAGTTCAACTTTCATCCCATAAAGAGAGCCTACCACAGGGCCACCATGAAGATGTTGGAGCAAGAACTTTTGGAAAAGAAGAAGGTGGTTCATTATGTGGAGGCACACAATCCGTTGTCGGCTGCGGGAAAGTTGGTGGAAGAATTGTCGTCGCGAGGTGTAACGCATTTTCATTTGTTTGATGTAGTCGATGATTGGCTGGAGCGAAGCATTGTGGGAGCAGCTCAAAAGGCCCAAGTGCATGTAACTTGGCACCACAGCCCAATGTTCATGGAGTCGAAGAGGGAGGTGCTGGACTTTTCTGCCGGAAAAAAACGTTTGTTGCATGCCGACTTTTACAAGAAACAACGAATAAAACATGGTGTGCTCATCGATGGGGCTTCGCAGCCACTTGGCGGACAATGGTCGTTTGATGAAGATAACCGCAAGAAGTATCCGAAAGGTGCTGTTCCCCCCAAGTTAGAAGCGCTAAAGCCTTCAGCTCTGTGGGAGGAGGCGTGCAACTACGTCAGGTTGAATTTCGACAACCCGTATGAATTGCCCTTGGGCGATTTTAGATATCCAATAACGCGCAAAGAGTCGCAGGAATGGCTCGATGATTTCTTGCATCATAGGCTCAAAGACTTCGGTCCGTTCGAAGATGCTATCGTAAAGGATGAGGTTTTTTTGCATCACAGCGTGCTCACGCCGATGCTTAACGTGGGGCTCATCACCCCAGCCGAAGTAATACAGCGCACCCTTCATTATGCTCAAAAGCACGAGGTGCCCATGAACTCACTGGAGGGGTTTATTCGTCAAATACTGGGATGGCGCGAGTACATCCGAATGGTATACGAGTGGAAGGGCAGGTTAGAGCGCACGCGAAATTATTGGTCCTTTGACCGCAAAATACCGCTCGCGTTTTGGATGGGCACTACAGGCATACCACCGCTAGACGATACCATCAAGAAGGTGCGCGAGACAGGGTATTGCCACCACATTGAACGACTCATGATTGCGGGTAACTATATGCTGCTTTGCGAGTTCGATCCCAATGAGGTGTATAGATGGTTCATGGAGCTGTTCATCGATGCCTACGACTGGGTGATGGTACCCAATGTATACGGCATGAGCCAGTTTGCCGACGGAGGCATGATGGCCACTAAACCCTACATCAGCGGAAGTAATTACGTCATGAAAATGAGTAACCATGCCAAAGGCGATTGGCAGCTCAAGTGGGACGCATTGTTTTGGCGTTTCATGGATAAGCATAGAGATTTTTTCCTGCGCAATCCTCGGCTGGGTATGTTGGTTCACACGTTCGACAAGATGCCGAAAGAAAAGCAAATCGAGATCTGGCGATTGGCAGAGGAGTAAATCGGTAGAGCATTCATAGCTACTTTCGGCGCATGCAGAATTTTATCCGAAAGCAAGTTGTAAGAGCAATTCTCAAGGTGACAGGCGCAAAGCATGTGGAAGAGTTGTCGCCGTATGCCTCGGCTAAAGCCTATAGGGAGGTATCTATTAATACGAGAGGCTACATCAAAGATTTAGTATTAATCGGCCTAGGAGTGTTCTCTGCGGCCTTCGGGTTTAAGGGATTCTTGCTCTCCAATCATTTTATTGACGGAGGAGCAACGGGTATTTCGTTGCTGTGCTCAATTCTCACAGGGCTTCCGTTGTTTGTCTTTATCATCACCCTAAACATTCCCTTTATTATAATGGGATACCGCATTTTGGGGAAGCAGTTTGCGATAAAGTCGAGCCTGGCCATTGTGGCGCTCGCTGTTGTGCTGGCCACAGTGCATTTTCCAGAAGTAACGCAAGATCCTTTGTTGGTGGCCATTTTCGGAGGATTGTTTTTGGGCGCAGGCATAGGTTTTTCGGTGCGCGGAGGTGCTGTGATCGACGGCACAGAGGTGCTTGCCATTTTCCTTAGCCGAAAATCGGGCATGACCATCGGCGATATCGTGGCGGTAATCAATGTCTTTATTTTTTCAGTTGCTGCGTATTTCTTGGGAATTGAAATTGCCCTGTATTCCATGATTACCTACTACGCGGCTTCAAAGACGCTCGACTTTCTCATTGAAGGGGTGGAGGAGTATATCGGGGTGACAATAGTTTCGCCGCATGCCGACGAAATACGGGAGATGATCATACAAAAAATGGGGCGTGGCGTGACGATTTTCCAAGGCAAAAGAGGGTTCGGAAAGTCGGGGAAAACCACTGATGTTGATATTATTTATACGGTCATCACTCGTTTGGAGATTAATAAGCTCAATACGGAACTGGCCAAAATCACCAGCAATGCCTTCGTAGTTATGAATAGTGTCAAAGACACCAGTGGCGGCATGATCAAAAAACGTCCCTTGAAGCACTAATACCGAAACACCTATTTTCGCCTAAAACAAACCAACATCTATGTCTTTCCCAAGCGACCTGGAAATTGCCCAGTCATGCAAAATGCAGCACATCAATGAAATTGCTGCCAAGCTGAATATCGCCGTCGACGACCTCGAACACTACGGCAAGTTCAAAGCAAAACTCCCATTGGCATTGATCAATGAAGAGACGATTAAGAAAAACAAACTCATTCTCGTGTCGGCTATCACGCCCACGCCTGCCGGTGAGGGTAAAACAACCACCTCCATCGGACTTACCGAGGGGCTCAACAAGATAGGGAAGAAGGCCACGGTGGTTTTGCGCGAACCATCGCTCGGACCGGTCTTCGGCATGAAGGGCGGAGCTGCCGGCGGCGGTTACGCACAGGTTGTCCCCATGGAAGACATCAACCTACACTTCACAGGTGATTTTAGCGCAATAGAAAAGGCGAACAACCTGCTTGCCGCGCTCATCGATAATAATATTCAGAACAAAACAAATAACCTGGGCATCGATCCGCGCCAAGTGTATTGGAAGCGGGTGATGGATATGAACGACCGCTCATTGCGCAACATAACCATTGGCCTTGGCGGACCCACCAACGGCATGCCCCGACAGGAAGGATTCAACATCACGCCTGCTAGCGAGGTAATGGCTATTCTTTGCATGGCAAAAAACATCGAAGACCTCAAAGAGAAGTTGGGTAATATTTTTGTCGGATTCACCTTCGATCGAAAGCCGATCTACGCGCGAGATTTGAAGGCTCAAGGAGCTATGGCGCTCTTGTTGAAAGACGCCATCAAGCCGAATTTGGTCCAAACACTAGAGGGCAATCCAGCGATTATTCACGGCGGTCCATTCGCCAACATTGCGCAGGGAACCAACACCATCATCGCTACGAAGATGGGACTTACCCTTTCCGATTATGTGGTAACCGAGGCCGGTTTCGGTGCCGATTTAGGTGCCGAGAAGTTCATGAACATCAAGTGTGGCTATGGCAATTTGAAGCCCGATGCCATCGTGCTGGTAGCTACCATTCGCGCCCTGCGTCACCACGGTGGTGCGAAGAAGGAAGAGTATAATACTCCATCGATGGAGCGCGTGACCAGCGGATTTGCCAACTTAGCGAAGCACATCGAAAATTGCCAAAAGTTTGGCCTCAATCCTACCATAGCCCTCAACCATTTCCCTACCGATAGTGAAGAGGAGTTGAATTATGTGATGGCCCAATGTGCCGCAATTGGTGTAAAGGCAGTTGTGGCTCGTGGCTTTGCACAAGGCGGCGAAGGCATGAAAGAGCTCGCCAATGCCGTGGTGGCTGAAATAGAGTCGGGCAATAACAACTTCAAACCCCTCTACGATTGGTCGATGCCCGTGAAGGAAAAAATTACGCGCATCGCGAAAGAGATTTATGGGGCTGATGCCGTCAACTTTTCAAAGGATGCCGAGAGCGACCTGCGCATCATCGACAGGCTGGGACTTGCGGGGTTGCCCGTGTGTATGGCGAAAACGCAAAAGTCTTTTAGCGACGACGAATCGAAGGTCGGTCGCCCCACAGGCTTTACCGTTACCGTGCGTGAGTTCGAGTTTGCCGTAGGCGCCGGTTTCATCATCCCCATCCTCGGCGATATGATGCGCATGCCCGGCTTGCCCGTCATTCCCGCCAGCGAAGGCATGGACATTGATGCCAATGGAGTGGTGAGTGGGCTATCTTAATAGGTGATAGGTGATAGGTAATAGGTAATAGGTACTCCTAATCCCTATCACCTATCACCTATCACCTTTCACCTATCACCTATCACCTATCACCTTTCACCTATCACCTTTCACCTTTCACCTATCACCTATCACCTAACGATGGCATAACTTATTCCACTGCGGAATAAGCATTTGAGCGGCGTCTGCGCAGTTTTGCGTCATGGACAACAATCGTTTGAAATGGCGTGAGGCATTCACGTTTACCCGCTCTGAATTGCGAGGCTTTCGTTTGCTCACCTTGTTGCTTGTGCTCGTCGTTGTGGGGCGAATAATCTACTACCAACACGTGTCGCCGCCGGTTCGTTCGTTCGATGTGCCTCCGGAGTGGATGGTAGACGATAGCTTACAGAGCGCCTCAGACAGCCTAGAGCCAAAAGCTAGGAGGAATTACAAGTCTCGTCCTTGGAAGGAGCGTCGCAATGAGCCAGGGTCAATTCGCTCGCAATGGCCTAGAGACTCTGTGCAGCGCCGCACGTATGCGCCTGCATTTAAGCGAAGCCGTATAATTGAACTGAATACAGCCGACACCATCGACTTGCGGGCATTGCCTGCTATTGGTCCCTGGTTGGCTAGGAAAATTGTAGAATATCGCGAGCGGCTAGGAGGCTTTCGCCATGCAGAGCAATTGCTGGAGGTTTACCGACTCACTCCGGGCAAGCTAGACACCATTCTGCCCTTCATCACCATCGATACGCTGGCGGTGAGTCGCATCGACGTGAATACAATTACTCCGGAGGAGCTCATGAAACATCCATACTTGTCGCGCTCACAAGCCCGAGGACTTATGGCCTACCGCGATAAGCACGGACGGTTTGGCACACTGACCGATTTGAAAAAGTGTTTGCTTATCGATGAAAAAACCTTCGAAAAAGTGTGTGATTACATGGAAGTTCGCTGACTTTTGTGCACTATGAATATTGAAGAACGTATTAAGCATGCCATGGTCGATGTGCATGATTTTCCATCGCCGGGCATTGTTTTTAAGGATATCACCCCATTATTTCAAGATCCCGTTTTACTCAACGACATCCTAGACGCCATGGAGCAGGATTGCCGCCACCAAGGAGTGGAGGCCATTGTTGGCTTGGAAAGCAGGGGATTCCTGTTGGCTGTGCCATTGTCGATGCGTTTGGGAATTCCATTTGTAATGGTGCGTAAAAAGGGAAAGTTGCCCCGGGCCTGTCACAGTGTTTCGTACGATTTGGAGTACGGAAGTAGTACAATTGAAATGCACAAAGACGCATTGCAACCGGGCAAGCGCGTGCTCATACACGACGATGTGCTGGCCACCGGAGGCACAGCCGAGGCCGCTGCGCGGCTGGTACAGTTGGCAGGTGCTGAGGTGGTAAGTTTTCAATTTTTGGTAGAGTTAAGTTTTCTCAAGGGGATGGAGAAGATGGTGTCCTTGGCACCACGCATCACTACTTTTGCACGCTATTGAGAGTCGTGCAGTCGCTGAGACTGTTATACGATCGCAACAACACTCTATTTTACACAAAGCAATGAACTTTGAAAAATCAGAAAGTCAGTTGATGATTGCGCAAATGGTGCGCGATTTTGTCGACAAAGAAATACGTCCACATGTTATGACTTGGGACGAATCACAAGAATTTCCCCGCGAGGTATTCCGCAACATGGGAGAGCTGGGCCTCATGGGCGTGCTGGTTCCTCAGGAATATGGCGGATCGGGCTTGGGTTATTTCGAATATATCTCGGTCATTGAGGAAGTGGCCAAGGTGTGTGGCTCTATCGGACTATCTGTAGCCGCGCACAATT
>CAMBPD010000100.1 GCA_945869405.1 Chryseobacterium gleum
GCACGCTTGCAATACGGACAATCAGCAATGGCAATAACCACCAGGTTGGCATCTGCATAATCGGGCATGGGCTGAACCGCCGACATATCATGCGAAAGATCCCATACCATGTCTTCGTAAATAGGATGCTGCGCAAAACCAATGACAAAAGGAGCAACAACAGTGAATAAAACGACCGCGTACTTCTTCCATATGGATTTCCAATGCACGCCACCAGCGAGTGTCCATGCCAATCTTGCTCCCAACAAAATGAGGAGCACATAATACATCCACTCGCTTAGCATCCAGCTGAATCCCTTGTTCAGCAAAAATCCACGAATAATTCCATAGCTCCAGGGAGTCAATAGGAAAACGATAACAATGAATACTAAGACAAGCTTTACGTTCTTCATAGTGCAAAAAAAAGAAATCCATCTCGAAATGAGATGGATTTCTATATTCATTTGAAATCAATATTACTTGAGTTCGCAGCTTCCGCCCAAAATAGCAGCAGCAGCGCTAGATGCAGCACATGCATCTTCTGCATCAGCCTTCTTAGCGTCTGCAATTGTAGTTTCAGTAGTTTGACCGAGAACAGTGCAAGAGCACGTGTAATCTTTCTTGCAAGAGGCCAATGCGATAGCGCATACAGCCAACATCATGTAAACTTTTTTCATAGATATGGTTTTTTAAGTGTGTCCTACTCCTATCGTTTTTCGGAAAGACGGCGTGGCAATTTCTGACAAGCGCCGCGAAAATATACAAGAGCTATCCAACTTCATTCGTGAACTCAAAATTTCACACGCTGTTCAAGGAAACCTAACCGTATACCTGCGCTATTTTTACGACATGGAATACTATACTATTATCAAATCGCTGCACATCATTTTTGTGGTAACCTGGTTCGCCGGCCTCTTCTACATGTTTCGTCTCTTTGTCTACCACGCAGAAGCGGCCCGCACCGAAGAACCGCGGCGCAGCATTCTCATGGAGCAGTTCACGATCATGGAGCGCCGATTGTGGTACGCCATCAGCTGGCCTTCTTGTATTCTTACCCTCATATTCGGAATATGGTTGTTGGTTCTCAATACCGACTTTCTGACCCAACCGTGGATGCACATCAAGCTCACTTTCGTAGCCGGATTGCTTGTTTACCAATTGTACGGACAGCGCGTTTTAAAGGGCATTCGCGAACATCCGCTCAGTTACACTTCCGTTGGCATGCGCATGATGAACGAAGTGCCAACGGTCATTCTAATAGCAGTAGTATTTCTCGTAGTGATGAAGAGCACCTTCTCCTGGATATGGGGAACAGTGGGCATCTTGGGCACGGGCGTGCTGTTGATGGTGGTGGTGAAGATGCTTCGCCGCAAAAAGGGCTGACCTCAGTTTGCCACGGATGTCGTAATCTTTCTTCTGGTCAGGGACGCGCAGCAGCGCATCCATAGACCACGTGCAAAGACTGAGTTAGGTCTATCATGACGAAGAGGGATGCGCAGCAGCGCGACCATAGACCGCATTCCGCTGCATTACGCAGCGCCAATCATCATTAGGGGCTGACTATAATGAAAAAGGACGCGCAGCAGCGCGTCCCAAGACAGTAATTAGGGAAAGAATAAATTCTAAGGCCTAGCCATTCAGCATCACCGGCATCACCAGCATCAAAATATCCTCACCTGCGTTATCGCTTTCAACTTGCGTGATGATACCTGCGCGGTTGGGTGCGCTCATTTCGATATTCACATTCTCTGAATCGAGGTTGGTGAGCATCTCATTCAAGAAGCGTGAGTTGAATCCGATCTCCATATCATCGCCTGCGTAGCTGCACGTAAGGCGCTCCTGAGCTTCATTCGCGAAGTCCAAATCTTCAGCAGAAACATTGAGTTCGCTGCCTCCAACTTTCAATCGCACCTGATGCGTTGTTTTATTAGCGAAGATGGATACACGCTTTATAGAGCTCTGAAGATCCAATCTATCGATGGTAAGTTTGAACGGATTCTCCTTCGGAATAACGGCTTCGTAGTTCGGGAATTTACCTTCGATGAGGCGACACATCAACACCACGTTATCGAGCGTAAAGAGTGCATTGTTTTCCGTGTACTCAATCTTCACTTCCGATTTGTGAGCACCCAAGGCGCCTTTCAACAAGTTGAGTGGTTTGCGCGGTACTACAAAAGAGGCCGCGCCGCCACCGCCTACATCGGTGCGTGTGTAACGAACCAGTTTGTGCGCATCCGTTGCTACGAAACGCACTTCATTTTCATGAATCTCGAAAAACACGCCACTCATGATAGGGCGCATATCATCGTTGCCTGCGGCAAACAATGTTTTATTGATTGCGCGTGAAAGCGCGTCACCGGAAATTGACAAAGATTTTTCTCCGCTCAATGCAGGCGTTTTCGGAAAGTCCTCGCCGTTGGCACCTGTAAGTTTATATTTTCCGTAGTCGCTCGAAATTTCAACGCCCAACGTCTTCTTGTCGATGGTGAATGTGAGCGGTTGCTCGGGCAGGCTTTTCAAAATCTCCAACAAGATTTTTGCAGGAATGGCAATCAAGCCTTCTTCCTTCGCCTCGATAGCCATTTGAGTGCTCATGGCTGTCTCAAGATCGCTCGCCGAGATGGTAAGCGCCTTGTCCTTTATTTCGAACAAGAAGTTATCGAGAATAGGTAGCGTGTTGCTGCTATTGAGAACTCCGCTGAGTTGTTGTAACTGCTTCAATAAAGCAGTGCTGGTAACAATGAATTTCATGTTGATTAAGTCTTGTAGAGTGCCAAAGATAATCGGCGAGGACTAGGACGAACCTGTTTGAAAGTGTGTGTTATTAACAAGGTGCGTGGGACTAGCGATGGAGGCCAAAAAGGCGAAGGGCGATGATTGAATTGATCAACCACCGCCCTTCGAATTTCTCAATTCCATCTTAGACCTTACGAAATAGAAAGCTTCTTCTCTAAATCATCCAAGTATTTGCGGAAGTGTTTATCAGTCTCTTGTAGGTTGTTCACCGTGCGGCATGCATGCAATACGGTTGCGTGGTCTTTACCGCCGCAATGTGCACCAATGCTGGCAAGGCTGCTCTTGGTCATTTTCTTCGCGAAGTACATCGCGATTTGACGAGCCTGCACGATTTCACGTTTGCGGGTTTTGCTCTTCAACAATTCGATAGGTAGATCGAAGTAATCGCACACCACTTTTTGGATGTAGTCGATGCTCACTTCACGTGCAGTGTTCTTCACGAACTTGTCGATCATCTGTCGGGCAAGATCCAACGTGATAGCCTTCTTGTTTAATGAAGACTGTGCAATCAACGAGATCAATGCACCTTCCAGTTCACGAACGTTAGAAGTGATTGAGTATCCCAAGTATTCCACCACCTCTTCTGGCAACTCGATACCATCAGCATACATTTTCTTTTTCAGAATAGCGATGCGAGTCTCGAGTGATGGCACTTGCAAGTCTGCACTCAAACCCCATTTAAAGCGGCTCAACAGTCGCTGCTCCACGCCCTGCATTTCCACAGGAGGCTTGTCGCTGGAGATGATAATTTGCTTACCTGTTTGGTGCAAATGGTTGAAGATATGGAAGAAAACATCCTGTGTTTTTTCCTTGCCGCTGAAAAACTGCACATCGTCAATGATAAGCACATCTATCATCTGATAGAAATGTGTGAAGTCATTCACTGAATTGTTCTTCACCGCATCAATAAACTGATGCGTAAACTTTTCACTGCTCACGTAAAGAACAGTCTTGTCTTCGAATTTGTTTTTGATTTCAATACCGATGGCATGAGCAAGGTGAGTTTTTCCTAAACCTACTCCACCATAAATTAACAACGGATTGAAAGCTGTGCCTCCCGGCTTGTTTGCGACAGCAAAGCCTGCACTGCGCGCCAGACGATTGGAGTCACCCTCAACAAAATTATCAAAGGAATAATTCGGATTTAGGTTTGAATCAACCTGCATCTTACGCAAACCAGGGATAATAAAAGGATTCTTTATCGGCGACTCACCCATATCGAGTGGCATGCTCACAACGGCATTTTTAACCGCCTTGCGGTTGCTCGTAGGAACCTTGATGGTGTATGGGTTCGAATTGCTATTGTTCTCCATGATGATGGAGTATTCCAAGCGACCCTCCGCACCAAGTTCTTTGCGGATAATTTTCTTTAGTAAAGTGACGTAGTGCTCTTCCAACCATTCATAGAAAAATTGCGAAGGCACTTGTATAGTCAGCACGCTATCTTCCAAACGCACAGACTTGATGGGCTCAAACCAGGTTTTGTATCCTTGAGGACTTACATTGTCCTTGATGATGTCTAGACAGTTATTCCAAACCTGATTGTGGTCTTTCTTCATGTAGCGGCGTAATACTTTGGGTTAGTTAGAAATTGTCAAGGCATTCAAAAATCATCACACATAATCTCTACCGTTGAATGCGGGGCAAATGAATAGTGAAAAAAGTGAAAAAAAAAAGTTATTTCCTATTGACTTCTGAAAAAATTTGACTTCCAAACATTTTATCCCAAACCGCTTGGTAAATCAAGCATTCTAACAGTTCGATAAGCGATTATTTAGGTCGCGCAGTGTAATGCGCTATCTGTCACGCCCTTAGTTCAAAAACGCAAAAACAGCACGCACTATCACCATGAACCAATCCATGTATTTACGATCTTGCGCTGTATGATTTCACACACCACCACGTTGCGCGTTCGTTATGCAGAAACGGACAGAATGGGATTTGTCTACTATGGAAATTACGCAACTTTTTTCGAAGTAGCGCGTGTCGAAACACTCCGTGCATGCGGTATTACCTACAAGGAATTGGAAGATGCGGGAATACTTCTTCCCGTAGTCGATTTTCATGTTCGCTATTTCGCGCCAGCTCATTACGATGATGAGATTCAAATTACAACTGCAATTATGGAGATGCCTATGGCTCGGCTGCGGTTTCACTACCAAACTCATTGTAACGGAACACTTTTAAACGAATCCGAAACTGAACTCGTTTTTGTGAATCAGAAAACCGGCAAACCCATGCGATGCCCGGCAGAAATTGCAGACAAACTGCAGCTCTATTTCATCTGAAATCAAAAGGGGACTAGTTCTCCTTCGCCTGTGATATCAGTGTCAATAACATCCGGATTTCCGGAATAGAAAATATTACCACTGTATTGTATAAATGCAAAGAGGTAGTTGTGCGCTTTCACATACACATCGTTGAGCGAGGAGTTATTTACAAACGCATAGTTCGCAGATAAAGCAGTGGCATCTATCTCACCAAGTCCTTGATTAAAGAGCTGGACAACATCGCACTCACCGCTCAAAATAGCATCGCTCACTCCTGTGTGTGATGCGATGTTGACGGTATCGCAGCGTAGCTCCAATGTTTGAACTCCGGCGGCTCCCCTATTGTCGAGAGAAAATCGTTTACCTCCGATTGTATTCACAGAGTTAACATCACCTGTAGAGTAATTCTGGATATCGGCGAAAGAGGATGCACATATGCGCACGGTAATTCGGTTCTTGTATGACCTCACGAAATTGCACCTGTTAGTGTTGCGCACAGTCAACTCACCTTCCTCAACAACTGCGCTAATCTCTGGCAGGAGATTTCTTGGCCCGACAATCATTACACCATAATAGGAAGTGTCGCACAACTCATAGTGTATGTAATCATTCAACTCAATGGATGTAAACTCACTTAATGAATGATAGGCAGTATCGAACACTCCGGCCGATTGAAAGCAATCTGGCGCATGCTCGCGATTGCATCCAGCCAACAAAAACAACACACTAGCCGATGCAACACCAAGCACTAAGAAACGCTCCGTTATGTCTGACATCTGTTTCATCGTTTTAATAAATACCCAATGCCCAACTCACCATAATCCGCCTTTGCAAAATGCGTCTTCAACGTTAGCTGCGCGTAAAAATTAGCCCCTACGTCGTAGCGAAGACCCACACGGTGGTAGAGCGATCCGTTCAATCGAAATGCATCGGCTAGATAATAACCTTGCTGCATTTTGAGTGAGAATCGATCGAAAAAAAGGCTGTACGACATCACAACTCCGAGCTGCATAACGCTGGCCGGACCTACCACCTCACGCGTGCGTTGTTGCACCAATGGCCTAAGCGACGAATCATAAAACCAATCCACTCCGAAACCGAAAGCGCTCTTGTATGAGACGCGTCGTTCAGCCAAACACGACAACACAAAAGCCGCGTATTTGCGCCCCGTTGGAGGCGGAATTTCCTTTAATCCTGAAACGACACCCATACTGATGCGATACCTTTCTCTCGATGGCTCGGGAATAGGGATCAATTCCAAATGCTTACTTCTTCCCATAGCATAACTCAAAAACAACCCGGCATTATTGGTACCTAAGTTGGGTAACTGATAGGCTCCATTGGAAAGGTGACTCAACCGAATTCCAGCGCGCAATTCACTGCTACGAAAAATCGCAATGCGCATGGAGTATTGAAGCGACAGAGCAACATTCACGTGTGAACCCAAGACAGCAGCCTGATGATTTGTTTCTAAATCCCAATACTTCGTAGCGTATCCCAAGCCGATGCCTAGTCCAAGCCAATGCCGATAGCCCTTGTGCGCAATTGCGAAATCCTGATTACCATCGGGTCTTCTATTGAGAGGAAGATTGAGCAAGTACGATGCGGCGTATTGCTGCCCCAGTTGTTGGGGGTTGCCCGTGTTCGTGAAGGTAAAATCTACTCCTTGTTCTGGTCTATTGTAAGCATAATGCCAATACTTACTCCCATCAACGGCATGAAACGCATACACGTGAATTCCTGTTGAATGTCCTTGTATGAGGTGTGTGATAGATTTATTATGCGGCACAATAAAACCCGCGTGGGGAGAAACAGACACGCACCATTGTGAACTAGAATCAACCTGCGCATGCACAAAAGAAGAGCACAAAAGCAACGTCAGCATCGTAAATGCCAATACCCAGCTGAGGTATGATGGCAAATAATTCAATCGATTTTGTTGGTGCATTTCTCGACGATGTCCATCATATTTCGCACACTAATTTCTTTTGAATACTTCTGCTCAAAACGCTTGCGAGCAAGCACGCCCATAACATGAGCATCTTCAAGATGAGATACCATCCAAGCCATAACATTCGCCCAAGCAGAGGTGTCTTCTGCGTCTGACAATACACCGCATAGACCGTTGTCCAAAATCTCTGGAGTACCACTGCTGTTCGTGCCGATAATGGGCAACGCCATAGCCATAGCCTCAATAGTTACTGTGCCGAATGTTTCTCCTTTACTGCAAAGCATAAACACATCTATTGCGTGATAAAAAAGATGCACTTCAGGGCTGTATGGATGCCAATGAACGAAAGCCTCAAGTTCATACTGAGCGACAAGTGCTTTCAATCGACGTGTATAATTATCCCCTTCATTTAGCGTTGGCTCGCCGAGCAAAAGCAAATGCGAGCTGTGGCCCATTTGGTGCAATCGATTCAACGCTTCAATTGCCAAGTGTTGTCCTTTGAGTGGGTCGAGCCTGCCGATGACGCCGAAAACAAAAGCACCACCATCTATACCAAAATGAGTTCGCGACTCATTTCGGAGATTTTCGCCTATACGCAAACGTGATGTATCGACTCCCAAAGGCACTACATGCACTTTATTTTTCGAAAAGCGTGTGGCTGTCTCTACCTGGTTGCGCAAAAAATCGAGTGTACTGACCCACGCATCGATAGGACGAAATCGTTGGGTGTGGAATATGTCGCGCTTGGCTACACCAAACTGCATAGCTTGCTGATAGAGCAATTTAAATGACGACATGGCGAATCTCTTGGCCCAACCGAGCGTATCCATGTCACGCGTGTCGCGAAACCAAACCAGCGCAACATTCTCGCTTTGAAATTGCTTAGCTAATCTGCGCGCAGCCACGATATCAAAATACTTTCTATTGCGCTGCACCGCCCGCACATCGAGGCCCTGCATAGCGGCCTGACGAAGAAATGGAGTTTCACGCGCACCGAACACTAAAATGGTATACCCCACCTCTTTCATCCAAAGTGCGTAGCGAACGGCATTCATTTCGAGCCCTCCCCATGAGGTTGAGCTACAATAAAACGCTATGACTTTTCCTTTTTTCAAACAACAATTCCTTTTTACTTACTCATTGCATAGTGATCCATACTCCGCCAAGAAAAGCAACAGATCTTGCACGGTTATGACGCCATCCACATCCAAATCTGCCGGACAATCGCAACTTGCACTGAAGGTGCATGAACCATCATCTACCTGTGCCGTTGGCATGTAATTGAGTGCATTGCCATAGGTGCATCCGCCTAGGCCCGCCCTAACAATCCAGTCCACTGAGTTGGTTTGACGCGTGCATGTTCCATTCGATACCCACGCGTAATAGGTCCCTGATTGCATAGGGGCAAATGTTTGACTCTGCGCTCCTGAAATCAGTTCATCGTCTCGATACCACACATAGCTCATTTCGGCATCAGCCTGTAATTGGCCGGGAACCGAGGTATTGAGCAGTGGATAAAAAGGGCAGCTGTCGTGAACCTTGTAGATGATATTCGATGTCTTCACAATATACACTTCACCGGAAGCATCTTCACCAAAAGCGACTACTCCGTTTCCTGCTGCAACCAAGTTTGCACTGGTGAAGCCACCAGCACCATTGGGGACGAGAGAAAACACATCGCCGTCGCAAAAATCCGAATAAAAATATACCCCATCCAATGCGGGGTAGGCCGCCCCCCGATACACCACCCCCCCGGTAATTGAACAAAACCCTTCATTGTGTGCGTGGACTTTCACAGGAAAGTCGTAATTCGCCGCAGCGCCACAACCATTCGTGTTGTAGGCTACATTCCCCTCGTAGCAGCGCCATCCCCAGTTATAGCCCCCTGCACTTTCCGCTGGTTCAAAATTAATTTCTTCCCAAAGGTTTTGTCCTACATCACCCATCCACATATCGCCTGTGGCGCGGTCGAAACTAAACTTCCAAGGATTTCGAACGCCTAGCGCCCAAATTTCAGGAAGGGTATCCGTTTGGGCAATAAATGGGTTTGTATCGGGAATGGTGTAAGGCAAGGCATCCACGTTTATACGCAGCATTTTCCCGAGCAAAGTCTGCGGATTTTGCGAACGTGCTTCTGGATCGCCACCGCTTCCTCCATCGCCCATGCCGACATACAAATAGCCATCCGGACCAAATGCAATATGGCCTCCGTTATGATTAGAGTATGGCTGATTAATAGTGAGCACCGTTGCCACAGACGCCGGATCAGCCAAATTCTCATTGCTACTCGCGGAATAGCGTGCAATCACGGTGTTGCCCGCAGTGTTTGTGTAGTTCACAAAAAAGTATCCGTTTGTAAGATAATTGGGATGAAAAGCAAGCCCCAGCAATCCACGCTCACCGCCAGTAGAGGCCAATGATGACAAGTCAAGAAACTTCCCGATGTATTGACCTGTAGTATCAATGATTTCGATATCGGCCTGGTTTTGTTCAAGAATGAACAACCTATGGTCGCCGCAGTTGTATACACCCACTGGCACATTTGCCCCGGTATAAAATGTTTCCAACACGATATCCGGCGGGGTTAACGACTGCGCTGAAAGCCGAATAGTGGCAAACAACACAAGAATAGAGACGAGTACTTTCATGGGGTGGAAATTGAAGACCAAACATACAGTAAACCCATTCAGACAGAGCATTAGAAAGGAGGAGCTTCTCCACCGTATCCGAATGGCTCATCATCGTCTTGCATCGTATTTAGTTTCGACGAAATTGTAATCGTCGTTGGCCCACCGGGCTCCGACTGACTTGATGTAAAAGATGTATTCGCCTTCATGGTCGACTCCCCGTACTGTGGATTATCATAATCATACCCCTCTAAGTTCGCAAACTTGGCCAAACGACCAATGAAGCGCAAGCGCACTTCCGCAAGTGCACCGTTCCTATGTTTTGCGATGATGATTGAGCCCTTACCTGCTGTTGAATTTCCATCTGCATCGACATCTATCTCATAGTATTCCGGGCGATAAATAAAGGCAACAATATCAGCATCCTGCTCAATCGCACCCGATTCGCGCAAATCCGAAAGCAACGGCCTCTTGTCGCCACCGCGAGTTTCTACCTGACGTGATAGCTGTGAAAGTGCTATCACTGGCACGTCGAGTTCCTTGGCAATTCCCTTTATGCTTCGAGAAATATTGGAGATTTCTTGTTCGCGATTACCCGACTTGGAATCACCGCCAACAGTCATCAATTGTAAGT
>CAMBPD010000101.1 GCA_945869405.1 Chryseobacterium gleum
CTGTGTATCAAATTGAAAAGAAGACCTGAACCCACAGAGGTTTTGTCGGCACGAAAAGCAAACAGGTTCTTAGTATCCCAGTGGCAGTATGTCTCATACGCAGGAATGTGGCGTATTGAATCTTTTACAGTGAGGAGTTTCATCTCTACAGCCCTTTCGTTGAACAAGGGCAAAGTATTCACTTCCTCGTCAGAGGCTCCACCGGCATGGGGCATTGCACCGACACCTTCAACAGGTTCGAATTCAGGAAATAACTCAGGCTCTTCTCCTTGGGCACAAAGCTGTGCTCCGGAGAAACCAACAAGAAGGGCCACAAGGGTTATGTAGGTATACATTTTCAAGTCGCGGCAAAAGTAGGAAAGACGATAGAACTATGTGATTTTCAAGGCCGACTAAGTTCTAAAGGAAAAGTTAAATCAGCAGGACCGAATCACTACTCTCAAGTTAATAGCTTGATTAACAATAAAATAAATAGTCATGGACTTCACCCTACCTTTGTGGCCAATTCTTGAAAGATGACTAAAATCACGTTGGATATACTCGCCTTTGGCGCTCACCCGGACGATGTTGAAATCAGTTGTGGAGGCACCATTGTTCGCTCCATTGAGCAAGGTAAAAAGGTAGGCATCATTGACTTAACGGCAGGTGAGCTGGGCAGCAGGGGCTCTCGCGAGATACGTTTGCAGGAATGTACGGATGCGGCCAACCTGATTGGGCTTTCCATGCGTGAGAACCTGAATTTCAGGGACTGCTTTTTCTCCAACGACGAGTGGCATCAGTTGAGGGTCATCGAGAAAATTCGAGCGTACCGCCCTTCGATTGTTTTGGTAAATTCACCAAGCGATCGACATCCGGACCATGCAAGAGCCTCGGAATTGGTGCGCACAGCTGCTTATTTGGCAGGACTATCCAAAATTTCCACCTCTCACAACGGTGAACCGCAGAGCGCATGGCGTCCTCGAACAGTTATGATGTACATCCAAGATTACCATTTGGAGCCGTCGTTTGTGGTCGATATTTCAAGATATTGGGAGAAGAAAATTGAGATTTTGAATTGTTACAGCAGCCAGTTTTTCGATCCGACATCAACCGAGCCGACTACTCCTATTTCAGGCAAAGAGTTTTTCGACTTTTTGTACGGAAAGGCATTGAATTATGGTCGTCCCTGCGGATTCACTCTCGGGGAGGGCTTTATAATGGACCGCTACCCGGGCGTTGACAGCCTTGCGGATATCCTTTAGTGATCTCTCCATGTTTTTTGGCCCTGCTTGCCGGGGGCATTCGCAGCCGCAATCCGATTGAGGAACGATTCAAAGATTGGATCAGAAGGCGCCGGACAGGTGTCAGACACAACATATTGCTCCGCATCGATCAAAACCTGATGAGGAATAGCTTTTACGTTGAACTTCTCGTGCACAAAAGGCTCTGCATTTCCATACAGTAGTTTGATCGGAAGCTTCATGTGCTCCTCGATATACTTTCGATAAGTGCGATAATCGTCGTCCATACAAACGGCCACAAACTGCACTCTGCCCACAAACTTCTCTTGCCGCCTCTCCAGCACGAGTATTTCCTTCAACGATGCCGGACTCCAAGTAGTAAAAAACAGGATGTACAATGGCAACCCATCGGCGTCTGAAAGCATCCATTTCGATTGGGCCTCATCCGTAAACGTAACCTCCTGCATTTTCCATCCGGCACGACAACGAGTGACCTGATGCAGCACAGCGGCAGCCACTTGATCTACGAGCGTGTCATCCGTTTGCACCTTACCCAGTAGGATGTCTATCGACACACGGTCATACATCGCGTTGTTGTAGGCCTCTTTCAATCCTAGCAGAGCAGCTAGGTATTTCAATCTCATCGAGAGGAGTTCGGAGTCTGCGCCGAAAGCCGCTGCCAATCGTTCAAAGTCTCTATCCACATTTACGGCCTTTACCATTGCTGCTTGAACGGGGGCCGGCTGCCTTGTGAGCATATTTTGCGTAAAGAGCTTGAAGCAATTAACGAATGCTGGATTATGTTCTAACGGAGTGATGGACATGAAATAGCGTTCATAGAACTGTTTTCTATTCATGCCTGAAAGCAAATGCAATTCACCAATTGAAAAGCGTTTATAGGCTGCTAAAAAATGCATATCACTGACCTGCTCCACACTGCTGTTTACGGAGTCCTCGAATTGTTTTACGTAGCCAGAGAATTCACCCTCCGGTTTACTATCCAACGTATCAAGCTTTATTGATTTTGAGTATAGATCTACCTTTTCCTTTCGCGTGCCCAAATAATTTAAGTACGCCGAGGAGCCCTGATATTCATCGGTCGCAAAGTCATAAAAATGCTCGCTGATAAACCTGGCATAATCATCATTAAATTTTCGGATGTGAATATTGATGTCATCCACAGGAAAATCAACAAGCTGCAAACTGATTTCCGTATTGTCGAACCGCTTGTAGTCTGCATTGGCCACGGGTGGAAAGACAACGGTATACGATCGGCCTTGCTGCACGTAGAGTGGTGCTTCCGCGCGTTGAAGATGAAGGTATATTCTGCGCGTTGTCTTCGTTTCGAAACGAACTTCGAACAAACCAGAGTCATTTACATCCGCCTGCGCCAAGAGTATTCGTTTTCCGGACAGCTCATCCTGAGCACCCACCACGGCGAGCCTTTTTCCCTCATAACCCTTCGCTTCTCCGCGCACAATGACCTCTTGCCCGAAGTGACAAAAGTGTATGAATACAAAAAAGATGAGAGCGACCTGTTTATGCATAGACATCGACTACAGGGGGTAAGAACTGCGAAACATCGCCTTTATTTTTAATGATTTCTCGAATGATCGTGCTGCTCAACGAAATCCACTGCGGGTCGGCATACAGAATTACCGTTTCCAACTCGGTTCGTAGGGCTTTATTCATGTGCGCTATGGAGCGCTCATATTCAAAATCAGCTCCATTACGAATACCCCGAAGGATGAATCGCGCATCATTATTTTTACAAAAGTCCGAAGTCAATCCATCGAACACTTCCACGCGCACATGGGGCAAATCGGAGAATGTAGCCATTACCCATTTGCACCTCGCTGCCTCAGAGAACAAACTTGCCTTTGTCGTATTTCGTCCAATGGCAACAATAATCTCATCAAACAAATGAGCTGCACGCCTCACAATTTCTTCATGACCTTTCGTGATTGGATCGAATGAACCTGGGAAGACTGCCACCTTTTTCATACCCACAAACGTACAGGAAAAACACAATCAGATTCCGAAGAAGCTAAACGTGACACTGCTATAGGCTCTCTCTTGACGGAACCCCGGATGATCTGAAAAACGTGTTCGCTTGCCATGTTCAACTACAAGAACCCCGTTTGGTGCTAAGATGCCTGCTTCCAAAACAAGGGTCGGCAGCTTTGTGAGACCTGGAATATCGTAAGGAGGATCAGCAAAAATGAGATCAAACTTTTCGGTGGTTGTGGGAATCCATTTAAAGACGTCTTGTTTGATGGCCTGGGCGTTATTCGCTTCAAACTTTCGAAAATTGTCGTTGATACACCTCACATGTAAAGGTTGCAGTTCGATGGCCAATATATCGGCCGCACCGCGAGAAAAGCACTCCAAGGCGAATGCTCCTGTGCCAGAAAACAAATCGAGCACCTTCAAATTGTGCCAAGACAATTGATTATTGAGCACATTAAAAAGACCTTCTCGCGCAAAATCGGTAGTTGGTCTTCCCTTGAAGTTTCGGGGCACATCGATAGACCTCCCCTTGTGTGTGCCGGATATTATGCGCATAAATAGTGCAGTTGGGTTATTGCAGGAGCATCGGCAATGACCGGCAGACTTAGCGGAGCGCATACCTTCAAGTATCGACCAAGAAGTTTTCCCATCTCATCGTCGGGAATTGTTTGGAGCAATTCCGCATGACATGTTTCCATATCAATCTGTAAACGCAATGCGGCGTTTGAGGTATGATACAACACATCCTCCGGGGTTCGAGCATCGTGTGTTGCCAGCAAAACCAAGTTTTTATTTTTCCAGCCCGCCATCGTTACCATTCCCGAGGAGACGGCCAAAATAAAACCTACATCAGCACTTTGGGCCTTGATAATCGCCAAGCGGGTGAGCAAAGCACCCAAGGGCATAATGCGGGCATTTGGGATTAACCTAATTATGTCGTTTTGCCAATCTGGGCCTTCGAAACAAAGCACCGCTTGAGCTTCCGAAAGTTCAGTATATGCCGGAGCATTGCTCATTACACCGTGTTGCATTTGCAAATAGTCTGCGCATAATGATGGATCAAACAATGATTGAGGCACCAGTGAATACGTATCTGTATCGAAGGTAATGGAGCACTTCCGGAAGACAGCTTCCATCCAATTGCGTTGATAGATAAACTGATATGGTTCCAAGCCGAAGGGCAAATCGGAATGCACGTGCCAAAAACACGAAGAGGAGTTGAAATCAAAAACGGAGGCATGTACACGGTCAATACCTATGTGAATCGTCAAGTGCAACTCTTTAGCCCTTTCCAAAAGCTCTTTGGGCATCTTCATCTTGGCGGCCAATTCAGGGTCAAATACTAACATGGCATAAGATATTCTGCTGCTAAACTAAGCACAGATATATGGATGTCTTTTCTTTGCGTGGTAAAATCATAGTTTGTTGAGCGCATCGGTTGATAAACATATCACTTCGCCACAATTGGAAAGCGCATTATTGAGTGATTTCCATTACGCACCCACAGAAGGCCAAAAACGGCTCTTCCATGCCTTTGCGCGGTTTGTGGTTTCGGACAAGTCACGCTGCGCGTTGCTTCTTCGCGGATACGCCGGTACAGGGAAAACAACCAGCATAAGTTTGTTGGTGAGTGTAATTGAAAAGCTCGGGTTCAACTATGTACTTCTCGCACCCACGGGCAGAGCTGCGCGAGTGCTGTCTACCTATTCAAACAGAAATGCCAGTACCATTCACCGACATATTTACTACGCCAAGCAACTGCGCAGTGGTGAAGGAGTTTTTGAACTGAAGGAAAACGAGCTTACCAACACCATTTTTTTTGTTGACGAGGCGTCCATGATTGGGCATGCACAAACAGAGCCTTTCAACGACTTACTCGAAGACCTTATAAGCCATGTATATGGCGGCGAGGGCTGCAAGCTTATGTTAATTGGAGACACAGCACAGCTGCCACCCGTAGGAACCGCCTACAGCCCAGCGCTTAATCTTGGTCACTTGAAAAGCAGTTATTACTTAAACATTGCAGAGATAGAATTGAGTGAAGTAATAAGGCAAAAGGAGGGTTCAGGCATTTTAGAAAATGCAACCGATCTGCGACAACTGATCACCAACGAGGAGGCTAAACTTCCGCGGCTCCGTTTGGATGGATTTCCGGATGTTGAACGCATTCAAAACGATCTGCATGAATTCCTCGAGAATGCATTCTCGGCCTATGGGAAAGATGACATGATAGTGATAACACGGAGTAACAAACGTGCGAATCTCTTCAACCAACAAATTCGTCAGCGCATCTTGTGGTTGGAGGAAGAAATCAATGCGGGTGACCGCATGATGGTGTTAAAAAACAACTATCACTGGTTGAAGGCTGCAGAATACACTGCTGGATTTATTGCTAACGGCGACACTTTGGAAATTCGTCGGGTTATGGGTTTTGAAGACCGCGACAAGTTTCGTTTTTGCAAGGCCATTGTGAAGATGCCTGACTACCCAGAGATGCCCGAGTTTGAAACACTGCTTTTATGCAACACCATTTGGGACAACCACGCCTCGTTGCCCCAAGAGGAGCGCATGGCGCTGGCCCGCCTCATCGCTGAAGACTACCCCGAGCTAACCGATGCTCGCCAGCTAAAAAAAGCGGTTAAGAGTGATCCATACTACAACGCCCTACAAGTGAAATTTTCTTATGCCATCACATGCCATAAAGCGCAAGGTGGTCAGTGGCCATGTGTCTTTGTTGACCAAGGATATATTACCGACGAGATGGCCGGCGTTGAACTCAATCGATGGTTTTATACTGCCTTCACACGCGCCCAAGAAAAATTATTTTTGGTGGGGTTTGAAGATCAATTTTTTCACGAATGACAGACACTCAAGAAATCACCGAAGACGCCAAGGTTATCTGGAAGCGCTACTTCTTGCATATATCTTACGATGGCACAAACTACCATGGTTGGCAAAGGCAGTTGAACAGCCACTCTGTTCAGGAAGAAATAGAGGGCGCGCTTCGCAAGCTATTACGTCAAGAGAAAGTAATCTCGGTAGGTTGTGGTCGCACCGACACTGGGGTGCATGCCCGCGACTTTTATCTTCACTTCAATGCAGAACAACCTATTGTAAACAAAGAAGAAATACTCTTCAAACTCAATTTGATGTTGCCAAAAGACATCGGTCTTTTCGGTTTGTGGCAAGTACAGAATTTAGCGCATGCTCGTTTTAATGCCGACGAACGGAGTTACGAATATCATATCCATCAGCGCCGTAACCCTTTTATTCAACGCTTCTCTACCTTCTTCCCCTGGGCGTTGGATGTTGCGAAAATGAACGAGGCAGCAGCCTTGTTGCTCAACTACGGTGACTTTGCCGCGTTCTGTAAAACGGGAGGAGGACAAAAAACAACCCTCTGTGATCTGCGAAAAGCGTACTGGGTTGAGGATGATTACAAACTCGTTTTTCATATCACTGCAGATCGCTTTTTACGAAACATGGTGCGAGCCATTGTTGGCACACTCCTTCAGGTGGGTAGAGGACGAATGAGCCTCGAGCAATTTGTTGCAATTATCGAAGGGGGCCGGCGCACACAAGCTGGGGAGAGTGCTCCACCTCAGGGCCTGCATCTCACTCACATACACTATCCACCTGAAAAAATTCAGGAGGTGTTTGAGGATTAGCCGTCCATTGCAAATCCATTTTCCATAACATTCTTTTAAATTTAATTCACCCGATTTCGTCCATATTTGCGCTAATTCTAAATTAATCGTTATGTTGACAAGCCTCCTTATCCTGTTTAGCAGTGTATTCAATGTATCTGCAAACGCTGACACAGTGCGAGCTTCCGAATGGAAAGTTCTTGACCGCGGTGAATACACCATCAGCCACCCTACAGAGTGGACAGTAGATGTGAGTGGAAACTCGGGGATGGACTTCATTATATCATCGCCCTTTACCGATGAGGAGGATATCTACAACGACTTTATCAATTTGACTATACTTCCCATGACAGGGCTGAATAAAACCCTCGATAGCTACGCGAAAGAAGTGACTCACGACATTCCCTTTTTCTACCAGAAGTCGATCATTCGGGAAAACAAAAAAGACAAGAAGGGCAACAGGGATTGTTACGTGTTGACTTATGCTGGGTTATTTAGCGAGTTCCCTTTGGCCATTCGCCAATACATCTGGTTTGAAAACGAATCTTCGTATAGCCTCACCTTTACCGCAGAGCAAAAATCATTTGAACAATGGGACGAGATTGCGTTGAGAATAATGGATAGCTTTGCGTTTAAGAAATAAACTTTGAGTAAAAGCAGCGGTAAGGCATTTGATTTTGCCATTTTTCTAAGACTCTATAAAAGAGGCAAGCCCTATCGGTTGCCTTTTTTTGTGACCATGATTCTCGTATTGGGCCTATCGAGTATTGTATGGATACGGCCAGAGCAGATGCGTATGATGTTGGATGAAGCGGTTCCTGGAGGCAACAGCCAGACCGTAATGCGTATCGGTATTGCATTTATCGCTATGCTCATGGTTGAGGCTCTTGTGCAGTACATACAAACACAACTTGCCAATCGCGTGGCACAGGCAATCACGTTCGATTTACGTTCAGAGATTTATGCACATGTGGTCAAATTCAAACTTAGTTACTTCGACAAAACTCCTGTTGGTCAGGTAGTAACGCGTGTGATTTCAGACGTTGATGGCATTGCCGATGTTTTTTCTGCGGGAATACTGGATATTCTGCGCGACATAATGAAGCTCATCTTCATCATCGGGTTTATGTTTTGGCTTGATTGGAGGATGACCTTGATTATACTCATTCCTCTTCCTCTTCTTTTTTATGCAACGCGTGTTTTTCAACGCGCTGTTAAGACATCGTTCAATGATGTACGCGATCAAGTGTCGCGCATCAACGTGTTTATTCAAGAGCACGTGAGCGGCATGCACATTGTGCAGATATTCAACCGAGAGACACAAGAAAAAGAGCGTTTCCTCCACATCAATAAAGAACATCGCGACGCACATATTCGGGGCATTTGGGCATATTCCATCTTCTTTCCTCTTGTTGAATTATTTAGCGCAGGAAGTGTTTCGTTAATGATTTGGTGGGGACTTCGCGGGTCGCTTAGTGGCAACATGACCCCTGGTTTACTTCTAGAATTTTCAACGTTCATCACCCTGATGTATCGACCTATACGACAGATGGCAGACAACTTTAATGTGTTGCAGATGGGTGTTGTGAATGCAGAGCGCGTCTTCAAACTTCTCGACACACATGCTGAACAGGTCGATACGGGCACTGAAGATGCGATGCAGCTGAAAGGAGAGATTTCGTTTCAGAACGTTCACTTCGAATATGTAGAGGGGCAGCCCGTATTAAATGACATTAGCCTGCGTATTCCGGCAGGTAAAATGGTGGCGTTTGTAGGAGCAACTGGTGCTGGAAAGAGCAGTATTGCCGGTCTCATGAACCGCTTTTATGACTATCAGAAAGGAACCATAACCATCGACGGTAAAGACATCCATTCGCTGAGTATTCAGTCGCTTCGCAAACACGTCGTATTGGTTACGCAAGATGTGTTTCTCTTCAACGACACCATCATGAACAACATCACCCTGAGAGAACCCGGCATTTCAGAGGAGGCGGTTATTGCCGCAAGCAAAGAGATCGGGGCGCATGACTTTATTGAGCGTTTACCCAGAGGCTACGCTTACAACGTACGTGAGCGAGGTGGTATGCTCAGCGTTGGCCAACGGCAACTCATTTCCTTTGTCAGGGCTTACGTTCGAAACCCAGAGATACTCGTTCTTGACGAGGCCACCTCGAGCATCGACACCGAATCGGAGCTGATGATACAACACGCCACAGAGCGACTCACTCAGAACCGCACGAGCATTGTAATAGCACACAGATTATCTACCGTTCAGCGCGCCGACATTATTTACGTAGTCGATAAGGGCGATATCGCTGAATCTGGTTCACATCAAGAATTGCTAAAGAAGAACGGCATGTATCAGCGCCTGTTCGAATTGCAGTTTCAATAAGCAATTACATCTTCACGAAGGGAATTGTAAGATCACCATTTACCGTGTGAATTCTCCACAGATAATTTCCGTTTGTAATAGGCACATCGCCTAATACAACACGCTGAAGTGCCTGCGAAAAATGTTCCTCGATAAGCAGATAAACAACCTTGCCCTGCATGTCGACAGCCTCAATTCGAACTTTACCGGGCTGACTATTGTAAAAGGTCAGGACTGACACCGACTGCAATGGATTGGGATAGCAGCTTGGCTTTTGCAGGGCAGCATTCATTTCATTTGTTGCATTCACGGGTTGAAATCCAACAAAACGGACGGTGTTGTTGCCCGCATTCGGAATGATCAGTGTATCGATTTCTTCTGCATATGCGATATCGGCCGCATTGTTGAGTCCACCTACCACTGTTATTACTTCGCTTACTGTAAAGTCTGAATTGTATTTGGTAATGCGCTGCGGTGACCAAGAAGCAAGGAAATAATTACCATAGCTATCATTGTCTATACCGTCGATGCTGTTCAAGGAGGCATTCGCCACGAGGGTGGTTAGGGCATAATCAGTAAGTGAAACAGCTGTTATGTCGGACGTGTTACCACTCCAAGCAACAAATACCAATCGGTTGTTATCCGCATCGTAGCAAATACCGTTGGGCGTAACTGCAGTGTTGGTAACTACCGTTGAATACGATGGGCTTTGAAGATCAGCGTAATCTATCTCAATGATCTTATTCGTTCCGAAGTCTGTAACCCACACCCTGTTCACACCGTCGGAAGCCATGCCATTCAAGAAGCCTGCACCGCTGACCGTTACAGAAGACAATTGACTTCCCGAAGTGAGATCATACGCCTTCACGGAAGAGCCAACAATGGAAAACAAGGTGTTCCCAATAATCTCCATTCCGTAGTCGGCTTGCGGAGTCCCACCACCAATCACTCCTATTGCATTTCCCGACG
>CAMBPD010000102.1 GCA_945869405.1 Chryseobacterium gleum
AGCCTGGGTGTTGGATTTATAGACGTAGGAACTGAGGAGCTGCTGAGCGTGCCCTATGCCTTGCATGCTGCGAATGTCCGCTTACAATCCACCTTAAGCGGAGATACGCTGATCATCGGAAATTCGCGCATCATAGTGCCGGGTTCGAGCGCGGCCAATCACGGCACCATCACAACCGGATTAACCCTTCATACGTGTGGTGCTCCTGATGTGCATAATCCCAATCTGTCCTACGGAAGCATGGTCGACCAAGAGGGGCAATCGTATAAAACAATCATCATCGGCCCGTTTGAAATCATGGCCGAAAATCTCAACACAAGCACCTATCGTAATGGTGATGTCATTGTCACAGGACTTACCAATAACCAATGGCAGAATACCAATGGAGGAGCGTGGACTTATTACAATAACGACCCATCGTTTGAATGTCCATATGGAAAGTGGTACAACTGGTTTGCCGCAACACAATCGGTCGGATTGTGTCCGCTGGGATGGCATGTTCCCAATGAGGAAGAGTGGAACGCGCTGCTAAGCACACTCGATCCGATTACTCCTGCAGGTGAAGTGGGCAATGTATCCGGCGGGCCAATGAAGAGTGTGGGCACTACTTATTGGGTTAGCCCCAACGACTACGCTACAAACAGCAGTGGTTTTTCCGGCTTGCCAAATGGGAATCGGTTCACGAATGGATCATATTACAGCATCGGCCAAAATTCCAACTGGTGGTCGGCCGATCAATACAATTCGCAAGAAGCTTGGTTTATAAGCATGAGCACTACCGGCATTGAAAACGGACATTACCATACCGACAAGAACGTCGGCTACCCCGTGCGATGCTTTAGAGATTAAACTCCCTCATCCCTCTGATATATCCTGCCACCTATTACCTATCACCTATCACCTATCACCTATCACCTATCACCTCTAAAAGTGCTTCCCCATCTCCATCCGCACCGCCACAATAGCCTCCCGTATTGCGCTATTTCCAACGGCAGCTTCGAGGTGTAAAATCTCGCGGGCGTATTCCGTTACCGAACTATCGGCCTTGACGCGTGTGAAAGCAACTTTATACAGCTCGCCGGTTTCTTCTTTGGCACGCTTCACCTTGCCCCAGCATTCGTCGCTCACATACAACTGCAGCGAAATGTTGTGCTCAAACTCTTCACGCAGGGCCTTAGTCAGATCCATATGCAAGTAGGCTGCATTGGAAGAGGTGGCCGAAATTCTCATGACCATACTCTGCGGTGTGGTGCGCTCGAGCATCACTACAATGCGTTCATAGGCTGCAATACGCAGGGGCGCCAGGGCTTTGTTGTTGTCTTGGCGCAAGGCGAACATCCACGTCCTTTCTCGGTGTTTAATCCAATTGTTAAACAGGTAAAATCCGATGGAGGCAATGGCGCCAATGGCCAGTATTTCGAGCGTCAGTAACAGAAGTTGTGGCGTCATGTGTTCGGTTCTTTTTGAAGATCAATTTCTACACTCAGCACCAAAGGGCTTGAGTTGTCTGTGGGTTGTTGAGAAGAGTATAGGTAGTCGTTTTCTTCGGCGAGCTTCGATGCTGCTGCCATAGGAATGGAAATGACCAGGCTCGCTGCCTCTGAGATTACTTCGCCAATGGTTAAGTGCCACGTTTGCAATGCGACTTCAAATCGGTCGATGGTGTTGAGACGAAGCGTGGTCGAGATGGTTTGTCCGACGCACAAGGCTCGCGCCTCGTCACGTGAAATTCGCACGCGCAAAGACTGATCGCTAATCCTGATTTTCATAGCAAGGAAATACTTACTTCTTCAAGCCAATTTCGGCCAAGCGTTCATCGAGAAACACGCCTGCAGTAATGGGCTCCCAATGTGGTTGAGCACCTGCCTGCACGCACGATGCAAGGCAGTCGAGCTTCATTTCGCTTCGTGGATGCAAGAAAAAGGGAATACTAAAGCGTGAGTTACCCCATTTTTCGCGCGATGGATTGACCACACGGTGGGTAGTGCTTTTTAGTTTGCCATTGGTGAGTCGTTGGAGCATATCGCCTACGTTAACTACGATATGGTCGGGCAGGGCAGTTACAGCAACCCATTCGTTTTTCTTATTCAAAACCTCCAGTCCGTCGGCCGATGCCCCAATGAGCAGAGTAATGAGGTTTATGTCTTCATGCTGGCCTGCCCGCACTGCGCTTTTTGGTTCGCTGGTGATAGGAGGGTAGTGGATAGGACGCAAGATGGAGTTGCCATTCTTGATTTTGCCATCGAAGTATTGCTCGTCCAGTTTCAGGTGAAGCGCAATAGCACGTAGCATGTAGCGCCCCGTCGATTCCAAATCGCGATACGCCTGTATGCCTACGCTGTTGAACTCGGGAAGCTCTTCTGTGAATATGTTGGCAGGGTATTCTGCTTGGATAGGATCACCATCGGTTACCTCTTGACCAAAGTGCCAGAATTCTTTTAAGTCGCCTGCGTTGCTGCCTTTTGCGTGCTCGCGACCAAACGAGGTGTAGCCACGCTGGCCGGCGAGTTCAACCACTTCATACTTCATCTTTATTTCTTCCGGAAGGTTGAAAAATGCCTGCACCTCATTGTAGAGTTTTTGCACGGTAGCCGTATCGATGAGGTGATTTTTCACGGCCACAAAACCAATGTCTTCGTAGGCTGTTCCAAGTTCGTTTACAAATTGCTGTTTTTGTTGTGCCGTGCCGTGAATGAAATCATTCAAATCAACACTGGGTATGCCCATTTCATGGAGGCTCATTGTGCTTTATAATTGGTTTGTGTTCGCAAGGTAGTCAGAAACAAGAACAGTCAAGCATACGCTTGACTGCACTTTACTTTACTATTGAAACGACATTATTCTAACGTGATTATTTGTGTTTTCCGTGCAACGTTTCCGCAACTGTCAGAACTCGTCCAAACACGCGTTATGCGCTTGTCTTGCTTCACCTCTTTGAAGATTACATCGAAAGTTTCTCCGCTATTGTCTACAGCCGCAAATTGCGCGACAGCAGGCACCATATCGGCTGTAGTGGAAATATTGGGTGCTTCTCCGAGCAGGCGCGGAGGCACGCGGTCAGTAATGTGCACGATTTGTTGCGCCTCTGCTGTTTCACCCGTTGCATCGGTATACGTAAATGTGCGAACCAATGTGCCGAGGCAGCCCCCAGAGTAAATGTGTTCTGAGTAGCTAAGGGTTACTTTGCCATTGGCTGAGGTTGCATTGATGGTGGGCAGATTGGCCAACTCATCGATGTCACAACTAATCTCGTGTTGATAGGATTGGATTTTTACTTGAGCGCTCGTAAAGACACAAAAACATAAGAGCACCGATAACAAAGCTAACTTCGTTTTCATAGTTTTTAGATTTCGGATAAGGGCGCTAATGTACGCAAATAATAGAAGGCAGGGCGCCAGCACAGTTTATTTCGACCAAAGGTTTAAGTGTGTCGATTTACGACCACACCAAGCCGTTAATACTGAGAAGGTTGTCGAGGGGAATACGGATTCCGTCCAATGTATAGAGTACCTCCGTGTTGTTTTCGCGCTGGAGCTTTGAAATGCGCGAATGAAGCTCTTGAATAGTACCGTTGTCTTGAAAGCGAAGAATTACGTTGTTGTGTGCCATAGGATATTCGATATGGAATGCAAAGAAACGCAATGCCTTTTCGATGGGCTGTGATGCCCGTATGACGTTTGCGTTAATTGATCTTTCCTGAACAGGCCGGTGTATTAGCAAACTATTATCTACTTTCGCTTCAATGCTAGTTCAAACTGCTTCTATACATGGCCTTAGGCGCGGCGATTACGACGATTTGCTTGCGCGAGGTTGGTTTAGAGGCAACGGCATTGTGTACCGCAGTGAAGTAGTGTGCATCGATAGCCAAGTATTTGGCATACGTAATATTCGGTTTCCTGTATTTGCCTTTAGCATGCGAAAAAGTCATCGTAAGTTGTTTGCGAAAAACAACTCTCGATTTACGCTTCGTATCGGAACACCAAGGTGCGACAAGAGAAGGGAAGAACTCTACCGTGGACTAGTGCCGCGATTCAAGGCTTTTGTGCATTCCTCGCTGGCAGACGTGCTTCTCTCGCCACTATCGGGTGCCGAGTTTGATGCTATGGAAATTGCTGTGTATGACGGTGAAGAATTGATAGCAGTGAGTTATGTAGACGTGGGCGAACGCTCCATGGCATCTATTCTTTGCTTGTATGACCAACGCTACAATCGAGATAGCTTGGGCATGTATACCATGCTGGCGGAAATTGATTTGGCTAAAAAACTAGGAATAGATTACTATTACCCGGGGTATGTGCTCGATCAGCCTTCTGCATTCGATTACAAGTTGGCGTTGGGTCCCTGTCAATGGCTTGACACTGGCGCTGCTTGGTGCTCGGATACAACGACTATCTCTGAATCAAAGGGCGCTCAGATTCGAAGGAAAATGGACGAACTCTTAGGATTATTGGTCAAAGCAGGTTACAGTCCCACATTTCGTATCTATCCCTATTACACCCTTGGGCACTTGTTGCTCGAGAGACCTGATTTGTTGCGTGTGCCTTCCTACTTTCAGATTGAAACGCCAGCGGGAGTGCTTGCAATGGCCTACGATTTACCCACCGATGTTTTCACGGTTTTCGATATCCACTCCGCCGATAATCTCGATTTTCTCCAGCAATTGCAGTTGTCTCAGGACTACGTGAACGGTGAGCTCTATCAACTCGAACCGCTGCGATGTACATTTTTTCATCGCTTGCGCGCCGACTTTCTTGCGGAGGATTTAACTCATATCGTTCAAATGTTGATGCATGCCTCAGTGGTGGTCTAATAGGTTGGAGGTGCTCGAGCAGCATTTGATTCCATGTCCCTTTAAATTTCTTACGGGCTGTGATTGCCCTGCCTGCGGCACGCAACGGAGTTTCCTTTTTTTACTGAAGGGTGAGTTGAGCGCAAGTTGGAACGCCAACCCAGCAGGTATTGGCGTGTGCCTTTTGGTTGGTTTGTTTGCGGTGGGCATTGTTATCGGTCGCAACCGTGTAGCATGGAGTATGCAAGGTGTCTCGTGGTTGTTGCTTACGCTGATACTAGTGAAATGGGGATTGAAACTCTCCGAGGGCACTTGTTGTAGCTGATTTTTGACAACCATTAACGCTCACTTTGTTTCACAGCAAGCTACTCCATTACATTTGCACACCTATGATGCGAGAATTTTTTTTCACCTTGTCATTGTTGTTCGTTACACATTTGGCCCTCGGACAAACGCGTCACATCCTCCAAGTATCGGGTGTTGTGGTTGCCACAGACTCGCTTATTCCCGTGCCCTATGCTACAGTATACCGTTCGAGCGATAACAGAGGTACTTTCTCTGATCATACCGGTTATTTCACTTTGCCTGTGTTGGCCGGCGACACCCTGAATTTTCTGTTTCTGGGCTTGAAGCAGTCATCCTATGTGATTCCTCCTGATACAACACAGAACCATATTTCAATTGTGCAATGGATGGAGCAGGAACAGATCATGTTGCCCACGGTGAATGTGCTGCCCTATCCCAGTCCGGGCCGCTTGAGGGGTGAGTTGCTCGCTCTCGATTTTCCCGGCGATGGTTACTTCCGATTCGATCGCACGTCGGCTTCCATTTCTACCTACGATGGCTTGCGCGATTTGTCTTCTGAGGCCTACGCAGAAGCCTCTGCAACAATGATTGCTCGATACAATGGTGGTTTCAGAAGCGGAGGAAACTTACTCGACGCTGCTGCCTGGAGTAGCTTCGTAACGGCATTGCGCAAGAAGAATTAAGCTCGAACAGCATGAGGGTATGTCGTATTTTATACTGTGTGTTTTTGATTCTTGCGGCAGCAAGCGCAAACGCCCAAACACGCGACACAACGGCCATTGTCATCCGTGGGCAATTGCGCGATGAAATGGATCAGCCAATTCCCAATGCAATCATCATAAATCGTTCAACAAAGAAGGGTTCGTTTGGAAAACCCAACGGTTCATTTGAGCTGCGCTGCCAGCGTGGTGATACACTGGCAATTACTTCTCTCGGATTTCAAACGCGTTACGTAACCTACACCGATTCTATTTCGAGCAACGATTTTCGGTTGAAACTCTTCTTGGAAACACGCACCTATATGCTCGCAGAAGTTGAGGTGTTTGCACCGCGCGATCTCGAGCAAATTCAAAAAGATATTGAAAAACTTGGGTACGATGAGCGTGATTACATGCTCAGTGGAATTAATGCCGTACAAAGCCCCATTACCTTCCTGTACCAGCAGTTTAGTAAAAAGGAGCAATCCCGTCGTTTGGTCGCTTACCTGGAAAACGAAGATCGGAAAAGAGATCTTCTGAAGGAACTTTTTCGATTGTATGTCGATTATGAAATCATAGCGCTCAACGATGAGCAGTTTGATGATTTTATAACCTACCTCAACGTGTCGGACGAATTTCTTATTCAAAGCTCTCAATACGATTTTCTTGTTTTTGTAAAGGATCGCTTTCGGGATTACAAAATTTTCTTGCGACAAAATCAACGCATGTCTCCTGCGGATTTTGATTATGAAAAGGACTAGTTATGTGCTAGTTTCTGTGGAGGTGTAAGTGTATAAAACACACTTATATTCGCCTCAATAACCCATTAACCGATGAAAAGAGTTTTACTTTCTTGTGCTTTAGCAATCGTTTCCGCGGCAGCAGTTTATGCTCAATCTACCGTAACGTTCTTGGTGAATATGCAGGGACAGACTATCAGTCCCAACGGCATTCACATTGCGGGGAATTTTCAAAGTCCCGCATGGCAGCCCGGAGCGACGGCAATGACAGATGCGAACGGTGATCAGATATTTGAATACACCCAAGTTGTGCCTTTGGGTAACACAATTCAATTCAAGTTTATCAATGGAAATAATTGGGGGCCCGGCCAAGATGAAGGTGTGCCACAAACATGCGGCGTACCCAACGGTGTGGGCGGATACAACAGAGAACTCACCCCAACAGCTTCGGAAGCCGTTTTTGGTCCGGTGTGTTTCGCTGCATGCGAAAATTGCGCGGCGCCTCCAACGGCGAGTATTACGTTTTCAGTGAACATGAGCGAGCAGAGCGTAAGCCCCAACGGAATGAACGTTGTGGTTGTGCCGCAATTTGCCTCTTCGGTGAGCGCTTCAATGACAGACGTTGATGCCGATGGAGTCTATACGGCAGTGTTGGAATTGGATACAAATCAGAACCTATACTATCGTTTTCAAAATGGAATCGGAACAGCTGATGTTGAAGCTGTGCCTGCTCTTTGTGCAACAAACTTTATGGGTATGCCTTATCGCTTCCTAGATTTTGGCAGCACGGCTGTAGTGTTACCCACCGTTTGTTTTGGCCAATGCGCAGACTGCATTGTGCTTAACCCGACTATTGATGTTACTCTTCAGGTGAATATGTCGGAACAAACGGTGAGTGCGGCCGGGGTGCACGTCGCAGGGAATTTTCAGGGTTGGGATCCCGCAGCAACACTTATGAGCGATGCAGACGGAGACGGCATCTTTTCATTGACAATAGAGGTTGACCAAAATGCGAACCTATTGTACAAGTTCCTCAATGGAGACACATTCGATAGTGCTGAAGTAGTACCAGATGCGTGTGGTCTGCCAGACGGCCTTGGCTCTTCCAATCGTATATTGGAAATGGGTACACTTGATGTGACGGTGCCCGCGGTTTGCTTCGGGGCATGCAACAATTGCACTACCGATCCTATCATAGTAGACGTAACTTTTCTAGTCGACATGGCCAATGAAACCGTTAGTCCCGACGGAGTGTTTTTAGTGAGTGAACTGCAGGGTTGGGTGCCAGGTGAAACACCAATGACAGATGAAGATGCCGACGGAGTGTATGAAGTAATTCTCACCGCAGAAGCAGGCAGCACGGTGCAATTTCGTTTCTTAAATGGAAACGATTGGTCTTTTGCGGAAAGTGTTCCCACTGAATGTGGAATAGACGATGGCTTTGGCGGTTTGAATCGGTCGTTTTTGATAGGAGAGGTGGAGAATGTCTACGGCCCACTTTGTTTTGGAACGTGCGCAGTTTGTGAGCCGATTGTGGTGCCAACAACCGTGAACGTAACATTCCAAGTGAACATGGCCAATGAGGTGGTGAGCGCTGAGGGTGTGTTTATCGCGGGTAGCTTTCAAGGATGGACCCCCGGCACCACAGCGATGACAGATGATGATGGTGATGGCGTTTATTCATTCACGACGGCTATAGAAGCCAATACCGCCATCGCCTACAAATTCCTCAACGGCAATGCTTGGGGTGCTCCCGAAGAAATGGTTCCCGCTGAATGCGGTGTCGGAAATGGGTTGGGAGCATTCAATCGCCAATTGCTCCTCACGAGCACAGACACGGTGACCGATGTAATCTGTTTCGGTGAATGCACGAACTGCATGCCGCAAACATTGGTTGTCGTTACGCTACAGGTCGATATGAGCAACCAAACGGTGACCAACGACGAAGTATTTGTTGCAGGTTCTTTCAATGGTTGGAATGCAACAGAATCGCTCATGATTTCTTTGGGCAACGGTCTCTATCAATTGCCTATTGCAGTGAATTCCGGTGAAGAGGTGATGTACAAATTTGTCAACGGAGCCAACTGGGAGTCTGTGCCTATGGAGTGCGGAATGTCTGATGGCTTCGGAGGTTACAACCGTGGCTTCACCGTGCCTGCTAACAATACCGAAATTGCTCCTGTGTGTTTCAATGAGTGCTCAGGTTGTATTGTACTTGCGACTGTAACCCTTACACTAACTGTGGAAATGACAGAAGAAAGCATCAGCCCACTTGGGGTGCATGTGGCTGGTTCATTCAATAGTTTTTCTCCAACAGCAACCGCGATGAGTGAAATTTCGACGGGTGTTTACCGCGCGGAAATTGCGGTTGCAGAAAATGAGCAGGTGTTTTTCAAGTTCATCAATGGCACTGAATTTACCGCGGCAGAGGTAGTGCCTTTTGAATGTGGTGTAGAGGATGGCTTCGGCGGATACAACCGCACAGTAACCACCAACACTAGCAGCGTTACGATGCCTTCTGTATGTTTCTCGAGTTGTGCGCCGTGCTTCATGGGAGTGAATAGTGCAAGCATGAATGCGCCCGTTGTTTATCCGAACCCGGCACGTGATCAAGTGCGCGTATCGAGCGACAAGGCATTGGGTAACTTGACAGTTGTAGATGCGCGCGGTAGTGTTGTTTATTCAACCCTTCAGGCAGGATTCACACACGCTATCGATACCCAATTGTGGAGCAGCGGTATTTACCACGTGCTTACTGATGGTGGCCCAGCGGTTCGTTTTATTAAAGAATAAGCAAAGTAAATTATATCGAAAAGGGCCTCGCATTGCGGGGCCTTTTTTTATGGGAAGTAGGTTTGGATGATGCGCAGCATTTCTTCATGCGTGTAGCCGTTGGTACACACCAGATCCTCACCAAAAACAAAGTCATCACCACCGTTGAATTCGGTCACGATGCCGCCGGCTTCTTGCACGATGATGGCTCCTGCTGCCACATCCCACGGATTGAGGCCGTATTCGTAAAAACCTTCTACACGTCCGCAAGCCGTCCAGGCCATGTCGAGTGCCGCGCTGCCCAGCCTGCGCAGACCGCGAGTGCCGCGAATGAGTTTGCGAAACAGTTCGATGTAGGCTTCTTCGCGTCCGAAATCATCGTAAGGAAAGCCCGTTGCCAGCAGCGACTGTTGCACGGTGTTTACATTCGAAACACGAATGGGTTTGCCGTTGAGAAAAGCCCCTCCGCCTTGGAAAGCGCTGAAGCACTCGTCGGTATTCGGGTCGTAGATGACACCGAGAATAGGCTTAGTGCCATCGCACAGGCCGATGCTTGTGCACCACACAGGCATGCCGTGCACGAAGTTGGTAGTGCCATCAAGCGGATCGATGACCCAGTTGAGCCCTGACGCGTTACGTTCTCCCGTACCTTCCTCAGCCACAAAACCCGCCTCGGGAAATAGCGCACGCAAGCCCTCCACAAAACGCCGC
>CAMBPD010000103.1 GCA_945869405.1 Chryseobacterium gleum
AGATTCACGTCGCGCACATATTTGTTATCGCCAAAACCAAACGAGTTGACCTGGTAACCGTTGATGAGTTCATCACGACCCCCCACATGCGAAGTGTCCAAACTATTCACTGCAGCAACATTGAGTGAAAAGTACGTTCCATATTTTCCACCGAGTGCCGATTCCTTTTTAAACGTATAAAACAATTCGCCACTTACCCCCACCTCTCCGTTGAGCACGGTAGCATATGGATAAAGTGTAGCCGCTAGATTGTAAGAGTGTTGGCGGGTGATGGCTGGCAAGAAATTGATAGGCACATCAAATAGCAGCGCATCGCGATCGCTTCGGAAGGCCATGTTGTCTACATACTTGGCGCTTGCTGTAACACCGAAACCCTTTTTACTGAATGCGCCGTTGAAGAAAATACTCTCACCCCTTTTGTAGATGTAGCCGTTGTCGGCATTGGGATCATTGATTTTTAAGACGTACTCACCCGTGAACTGAAAATTCTTGTACACCACACCCAGTCTTCCTGCTGAAGCGCCCACGTTGTTGGGCAAGTTGAAAACAGTTGAGTCACGTTCAAACGTTTCACCCGATTGGTATTTACTTACAAAGCTTCCACCCAACGTGACCTTCAATGGCTTTTCGGCCCAGGGCTTCACAACCTCGTTCAAGCTCACCTCGCCGTCGATTCCGCGAACGATACCGGCTCCGTTGATGATTCGGCTATCGAAATCATATCGCTGCTGGCCATACACTGCCTTCAATGCAACTCCCTTGAATGGCTTGTAGATGATGCGCACACCGTCCATCGCATTATCGATTCCGAGGTTTGGCTCCCAGTAGGTGCGATAGCTCAGACCGTTACCAAACTGCTCGTAAAAATTCCCTACCGTGATGTCGAGGTTATCGGCGTTGTATCGCACATAGCGACTTCCGATGCCCGAACCCTTGAATCGGTTCGGGAATCCGAGTATGGCATTCTGATACGATTCAAAACGCACACCCGCAGTAAACTGTCCATAGGTGTATGTGAAATTGCCGAATGTATTCATGGCTGCCTTGGCGTCGGGCACTTGAGCGCCAATGGCATCATCGGGATTGTAATTTTGAAACAGTGTTTGAACATTGCCGTGCAGCTGGCCTTTGTTATCGGTGGTGCTCGGTTGCTCTTGCGACCAGCCTTGCAAGCACATCAGCATGCTCAAAGCAACAATTGAAAAACGCATCATAAAAGGAAGTTTCAGTGGTTCGGTTCAAGAAAAATCAATGGATCAACTTTAAAAGATGCTCACGCACCTCCTCCTCATCGCCGGGTGTGTAGCCTACGTGCTGCCAAACTATTTCACCCTTTCCATTGAGAAGAAAAGTGTGCGGAGGTGAGTTAACGCCCATGGCTTGGGAAAATGTTTTGTTTACATCGGAAAGAATTTCGTATTCCCACGACACCGAATTTACATAGGGCTTTACGCTATTTACCGTGCGCTGATCGTCGATAGACACTGCATAAATTTTCACACCGGTTTCCTTCTGCCATTCTTCGTAATAATCGGCATAGGTGTTCAACTCCTTTTTACATGGGCTGCACCAAGTAGCCCAGAAGCAGATGAGCACTGGTTTACCGTCGTTGGAAAGATCTGCAGTATTCACATCCTTGCCGTCGAGATCTTTTAGCGTCACAGATGGTAGAGACGAAACTTGTGCCTGCATTACGTTCACCAAGGTGATGGCCAAAAAAATAAATAGATTTTTTTTCATGTGTGTATTGTTTTGATCGGCTTAGAAGATTTCAAGTATTATACCAAGTTAAGGGTGTTGAATCATCAATGGTATTCGAAGGTATTGATGCTCCATTTCAATGGCCAATGAATAGATCCCAGCCGGCAACGACACCACCTGAAGTTCTGTGTCAATATCGCCTTGTGGGATTTCAGTTTGAAGAACGACACGTCCGGCCAAGTCGAACAAAGTACATCGATATGCTTTTGCATTGTGCGGCGCATGAATGCGAAGTTGGTCATCTGCGGGAATTGGAAACACTCGCCAACCCGACATAGTTTCATTCGTCACAACTAGCGGAGAGCCCGCCTCAAAGGTGTATTGGAGAAACCCCGGGGTGTTATTTATAGTAGAAAAATTATAGGATCCATCGTAAAAAAACAATTCCTCCTCCACTGTGGCCGAGTCGGTCATGCTATAGAGTTTGCAGAAACCGTCGAACCCTCCATATTGGCTTCCGAAGAGGCCATCGCCCTGCGTATCATTCAAGTAAAAGCTATAGCATCCAGTGGAAGGCAGCATGAAAACGTTGTTGATGTATTGGTAATCGACTTCATAGCCACCGCCGTTGTAAATCACGGAGTCTTGGTCGTTTCGAATTTCCCAGGAAATTTCATCCGGGTATGCATCCATTGCCAACTCAAGTCTTACGAGTTGGGTTGAAAACCCAACATCAGCGCGAAGGCGCAAAGAATCGTTGTTAACGTTCACGTTTTCACCGGAGATGTAGCAATTTATAAATGCATCTGAAAGAACTTCCAGACCTTCAATTTCGAGCGTGTCCGATTGATACGGATTGAGCTGTCCCTGCCACTGAATGTCTTGCGCAAGTGCGGCGCCATCCAGACCAATGGTGACCGCAAAAAGAGTGTCTGTTCCGAGGTTTTTCAGCACAACATTCACATCGACACTACTACTTCCACAGACACGAGATGTTGAGGCAGACACAAGCGCAGGATCGAAGCCTGAAACTGCAGGAGGACAAGCCGTTTGGAATACAAGATTGGCTAGGTTTCCAAGTGACAACAGATCCGCAAATCGCACCAATCTGTCTGGACAAATTACCACAAGCAATGGCAGGTAGGGCAATGCGAATTCTGCTGTTAACGCAGAGTCGTCGATTACAGGTAAAGAAGAGGCGGAAAGCCAGTCACCCTGCGTATCGGTTGCTGCATTTCCGGTCATGGAAGTTGGTCCCTGCAACTGAGCTATTGAATTCTCTGAGAGACACTCCACCCTCCAAATAGCTACATCATCGGTTCCGCTTGCTCCGTAAAGCGCCTGAAATGCCTCCAAGGTTTGCTGCTGATAATACTCCCAGGCATAACTATCCGATGCTGCAAAGCAATGTAGAATAACCGTTTTGCCAGAATCCAATTGAGCATACAACTGATGCTGAATGCCGCTGATATCGGTTGCCGAAAAGTCGCTTGCACTTGAACCCGGCGTGAGCTGAGCGGTTAGCTCGAAAGCGAAGCAAAAACAAAGAATTGAAACTATATTTTTCATGATGCGAGTGCCGAATTTAAGGTGCAAGTGGCATAGTGCGACTGTAAAATCGTTGATTCGGGTGATTTCTAAAAAAAACAAGAAAGCCTACAAATTTATCCCTTTACAAATAGCACTGCTCTCTACTTTTGTAAAAAAGGAAATCATGAAAAAATCTTTACTTATTCTTGTCGCACTTGCTTTTGCATTGGCGGGGCATTCACAATTCATTGAACTCAATGGTGAAGTGAACACCGTGTTAGGCACATCGACAAACACTACAGAGGTAATAAGTGCTCATTGGGACGTCATCAACATTTCAGGCTCACAGCGTGACATACGTTGCAGAAGAGAAATCATTCAGAACGTCGCTGGAGCCGAACACCAGTTTTGCTGGGGCGAAATATGCGGGCCATGGGCCATCATCAACGAAATCTCTACTGAGACTGTTACATTGGCAGACGGCGACTCTTCCTTTTCTTTCTATTGCAAATACCGCCACAACGGTAACCCAGGGCAAAGCACTGCTCGTTTTTGTTGGTTTGATGCGGCTGATCCTAGCAATTCATTATGCTATGATGTCAACTTCTGCGTTGACGCTGCTTGCATCATCGGAGTGAATGAAATCGAAAACCAGGCGAGTTTGCAAATTCTGGGCAACCCGGTTAGCGAACTTTCGGGGATTAGCTACAGCTTTGCCGCACACCCATCGCAAGCAGAATTGTTGATTTACAGCGCTACGGGCATGCTGGTAGCGGATTACAATCTTGCCTCAGCGCAGGGAGTGGTGCTGATTGATGCCAATCAAATGGCCAACGGTATTTACACCTGTAAACTGAACGAGAATGGCCGGACAGTAGGCATTCAACGCATGGTGGTGAGTAAGTAGTACAAGTATTTCCATAAATGATCAATCAGGGGACGACTATCTTCGTCCCCTATTTTTTTGTATGAGTCAGATCCGTAAGAAAGAAGCGCTTGATTATCACTCCTCCGGTCGAAGGGGAAAGCTAGAAATCATTCCAACAAAACCTCACAGTTCGCAGCGCGATTTGGCACTTGCCTATTCACCTGGTGTAGCGGAGCCTGTATTGGCTATTGCTGCAAATCCGGACGACGTATATAAATACACCGCTAAAGGAAACTTGGTGGCTATCATTTCGAACGGCACAGCCATTCTGGGACTGGGCAATCTTGGACCAGAGGCGAGCAAGCCCGTGATGGAGGGAAAAGGAATGTTGTTCAAAATTTTCGCGGATATCGATGGAATGGATATCGAAGTGAAGGCGACCGATGTAGACGAGTTTGTGAACACGGTAGTGAATATCTCTCCAACCTTTGGCGGTATTAACCTAGAAGATATCAAAGCGCCTGAAGCATTTGAAATTGAAGAAAAGCTCAAGGCAGCGCTCGACATACCCATCATGCACGATGACCAGCATGGCACAGCCATCATTTCAAGTGCGGCGTTGATCAATGCTTTGGAAATTGCTGGTAAAAAAATCGACGATGTTCGTGTGGTAGTTAGCGGTGCTGGCGCCGCAGCCCTTTCGTGTGTCGACTTGATGCAGATACTCGGCGTTAAGAAAGAGAACGTTTTTATGTTCGACTCTAAGGGGCTCGTGCACAAGGAGCGCACCGATATCGACAGCCGTAAAATGCGTTTTGCCTCTGAAAATAAATACACCTCGCTGTCTGATGCGTTGAATGGAGCCGACGTCTTTCTTGGCCTTTCACAACCCAATTTGATTACTGCCGATATGCTGCGGACCATGGCCGCTCAGCCAATCGTGTTCGCTATGGCTAACCCAGATCCGGAGATTGCCTACGACGTCGCCATCGCATCACGCGAGGACATTATTATGGCCACAGGACGAAGCGACCACCCCAACCAAGTAAACAACGTGTTGGGGTTCCCATTCATTTTCCGAGGGGCACTCGACGTGCGCGCTAAATGCATCAACAATGAAATGAAGTTGGCAGCCGTGCATGCATTGGCAGAGCTTGCCAAACACCCGGTACCCGAAGAAGTCATTGAGGCCTATAATTTGAAAAACCTCCATTTCGGCAAGGACTATATTATACCCAAGCCACTCGACCCTCGTTTGATTGCCGTGGTTTCTTCGGCAGTTGCCAAAGCCGCTATCGACAGTGGCGTGGCACGCATTGAAATTGTGGATTGGGACGCCTATCGTGCGGAATTACAAAATCGTATGGGGCGCGACAACGTGCTTACCCGAGGAATTGCCGAGCGCGCTCGGAAAGACCCGAAACGTGTTGTTTTTGCTGAAGGCGACAATTATAAAATCCTGAAAGCTGCACAACAGGCATACGACGAAGGTGTGGCCTATCCGATTCTTCTTGGCGATGAACACAAAATTCGCCAGATGCTGGAAGAGCACGAGCTGGATATGCAAAGTGCACAAATTATCGACCCCCGATCTGACCAATGGCTAAAGACTCGTGAGGAATTCGGTGCTCGACTCTTTAGCAAACGGATGCGCAAAGGATTCACCGAAACGGAAGCTATACGCACCATGCGCGACCGCAACTATTTCGGCGCTATGATGGTGGAAATGGGAATGGCCGATGCGCTCATCAGTGGTATGACGCGCAACTACAGCCGCGTCATTCGTCCCGGCTTGCAAACCATCGGTCCCGCTGTTGGCGTGAAGAAAGTCTGCGGTATGTACATCGTAGAAACGAAGCAAGGTCCGCTGTTTTTTGCCGACACCACGGTGAACGTGAATCCGACTGCCGAAGATTTGGTAGAAATCACATTGCGTGTTTCGGAGTCTATTTCGAAAATGAAAATTGTTCCGCGTATCGCCCTACTCAGTTATTCGAACTTCGGTTCTGCCGAAGGAGAAGAAGCGGAAAAAGTGGCTAAAGCGGTGGCCATACTTCATAAGGAGCACCCCAATTTGATTGTGGACGGTGAGTTGCAAGCCAATTTTGCGCTGAACAGCGCCATGCTCAACGAGAACTTTCCGTTTAGTCGCTTGAAAGGACAAAAGGTGAATACCCTGATCTTCCCGAACCTGGCCGCAGGAAATATCTCCTACAAGCTGCTTCAGGAAATAGCAGAGCTTGAGGTGACGGGGCCGGTGCTGTTGGGAATGCGCAAGAGCTACCACATTCTTCAGATGGGATGCAGCGTGCGGGAGATTCTTAATATGATTCGCATTGCGGTGGTGGATGCGCAGATGAAGTAACCACCCCCCCTCGACTCCGCTCGGGGACCGCCCATCGACTACGCTCGGGGACCGCCAATCGACTGCGCGGGTCGGTGAGCGAAGCCGAACCACGGTTGGTGAGCGAAGCCGAACCACGGTTGGTGAGCGAAGTCGAACTACCCCCTGTCCATTAGGCTTTAGTACTATTCGCTAAAATCGGATTCGTTAACATTTCGTTAATATTCAGCCGGCTTGGCTGAAAAAAATTTTGGCAACGATCAACAGGTTGCCCTATGACCAAAAACCGTTATCTGACGCACATCTCTCACCTGATTTCTTGAGATATATCAAAAAAAAATCAGATTCCCGAATTCTCATTTTTGTCGACCAATCGAAAAAAATTCATCATTTGGTGATGTTTCAAGCTAAATGATGCCCTATTTTCGCCCGCCGATAACATTAGGCGGACTAAAACCAACTAAACATCTACCAAAAACCAAATCAATGAGCAGGTTAATCTCTACCCTTATGCGCAGCACTATCATGCGTATTCACAACACCCGTTGGATAGCCGTGGCTATCGTTTCACTTTTAACACACGCAGCCATGGCACAAGGTCATCAGGATCTCGCGGCGGTTATCGCCGGTGGGAATGATGCGTTGTCGGAGTCGGTTTACAGTCTGCAAACGACTGCATATGTGAATGAAGGCAACCTGCAAATTGCCGGAGAGGGTTCGGCTATGAAGCTCGATGTAAGCGCCACAAACTTCGCCGGTGTCAATTTTTCTGACGCCTCATTGAATGGTGTTCATACGGTTCTGTTTCGCTTCGAGAATGCAACGCAAGCGGCCTCAGGAATTAATGCAAACACATTGAACGAACTGGAGAGTTTAGCCAACGTAGTACTCCTATTTTCTTTTGACATCTCTGCGTCGGATGCTGCATCGCTCGCGATTGGCAGCTTACCCGCAGGAGTAACATCATACTACGCTATCTCCATCCCAGAATAACAGCCACTACATTCTTAACCTTTCTTCATTCATCCAATGAAACAGACTCTACACTTCACACAACGCCTGCTGACGTTCAGCCTACTATTGCTTACTGCCTTAGTAACGCAAGCACAAGTGCGCGTGCCATTCACACAGCGCACATCGGCGTTTACGCCAACACAAACAATCTACAGCATCAACGGTGATTTCACCATGATTGGAAATACCAATCTGACACTGCAGAGCTATTCGAACACAGGCTCGAATAGTAATAACGCAATGATTAAAGTAGATACCGACGGCATTTCGTCAACGAATAACTCATCATCTTCAACCTTGACATTCTCTAACGAGAACGGAGCTAACCCGGCTTGTAGTGAAATCCTGTTTGCAGGATTATATTGGACTGCCCGCACCGACGGCACTCCCACAGAGGCACAAAAGCGCGCGATTAAGTTTCGCGGTCCCGGTGAATCTGCTTACACAACATACAATGCCACCAGCAACAATATTCGTTACCCTGGTGACGAAAATATGTATGTAGGATTCGTTGAAGTAACCGAGAAGGTTAGAGAACGCGGATTGGGAGAATATTGGGCAGCTGATATGGCACTTACAACCGGTAACGGCGGCTCAGTTGGTTATTATGGTGGATGGGGATTAGTGGTCGTTTACGAAAATGCGCTTATGAAAAAGCGTGATGTTACCATTTTCGACGGTTATGCTTTCGTTGTGGGTGGAACTGCTCAGTGGGAGCTTCCTGTTTCAGGTTTTAACTCCGCGCTTGCAGGAGCTGTTAATACTAAACTAGGTATGATGGCCGGTGAAGGTGACGTAACCATCACAGGCGACAAGTTCGAAATTCAAAAGCTCAATTCAGCGAACTACGAACTATTGAGCCATGGTGGAAACGCAACTTCAAACTTCTTTAATAGCTCGATTTTTACTGGTGGGAATTCACGCAATCCAAACTTGGTCAACAACACCGGTATGGACATCAGCATGTTCACCATTCCGAACCCTTCCAACAGTGTAATTGCCAATGGTCAGTCTAGCACTAAGTTTCGTTATAGTTCTACAGGAGACACCTATATCATCTATTCTATCTGCATGGCTGTAGATGCCTATGAGCCCGAAATTGAAGGATTCCTTTCAACTCTTTCGGTTAATGGCACGCCTGCAACAAGCTCAGACTTGACAGTTGTTCCCGGCGATGAAATTCAATACAAGGTTCAAATCCGCAACAGAGGAAATGAGCCGGTGAATAATGTTCGCTTGGAAATACCACTTCCATATGCTGCCGTTACCTACCAAGGCAGCACAAGCACCGCCCTCTCTCCGGCTAGCACTTCAGCTACTCCTTTTGTAAACAGCACGCTTGGCGCCAATGGAACGTTGGTTTGGGATTTTGGAACCTTACCTGTTCCTTCCAACCCTAATCAAGTGTTGGGTGAGATTGTTTTCACTTTGCAAGTAAGTGAAGATTGTGAATTGTATCGCAACTTCAATTGTTCTGCACCACAAGTTGACATAGACGGAATTATATCCGGTGTCGGTGCAAACACGAATATCACTGTGAACGACCAGCCCTTCTACGTAGGATTTTCTGAAGCTGATGGCTGTTCGACAGTTCCTGTAACGGGTCCATTTGAAATCGACATCAACTCCACTGCATGGGTTGCTGCTAACTGCCCTGCAGGTGATGGTATTCGCGATTTCTCCTATTGCAATCGTACAACTCCTATTAGCATTACTGAGGTGTTAGGTAACTACCCTGCAGGAACACGCTTCTTCAATGTTGCAGGAACTACTGAATACACTATTGCTAACCCATTCCCGAATGTGGCAGGCCCTACTACATACAAGGCTCAACTGCCCGGAGGCGGATGCCAGCTCACGTTCACTATCGTTGTGACTACAATCACTTCGGTACCATCAGTTGCCGCAGGCACATTGGAATATTGCCAAAACGCTCCGGCTGCTGCATTGACTGCGACAGCAAGCAATCCTTCTTATACACTTTTCTATTATGTAACAGGCAATACCGCTGCTCAGCCGTCGATTATTCCTGCAACGGATGTAGTCGGCGACTTCACGTATCAGGTTGCAGAGGGTCCATCTTCAACGTGTATCAGCACGAATAGAGCGAATATTCCGGTAACCATCCTTGGTTTACCAACCATTACCGCCACCCCTCAACAACCGTTATGCTTCGGACAAACCGGCAGTGTGGTTCTCGCATCAAGCGGTGGTACAGGCGCTCTGTCCTACAGTGCAATCAACCCTGCAACCAGCGGATTGACTGCGGGCAGCTACACCTACAGTGTTTCTGACAGCAAGAACTGCCGAGCTACTGCTACTGCGGTAATCAATGCAGCTCCTGATCAACCGGCACAGCCAGCCAAAGTGAACTGTTGGGATACGTTTACATTCAACACAGAATCTTGTGCTTGGGTAAATGACAATACACCACAACCAAC
>CAMBPD010000104.1 GCA_945869405.1 Chryseobacterium gleum
ATCGTATTCGTAAAACTCAAATCCTTCGCGTAGGAAGAAGGTTTCGAAACACTCCATGTACTCATGTGTCATGGCCGGACCACCATGCAGCAGCAACACTTTGATGCGTGGATTCGTGCCGAAGCGCTTGGTCCATACGTTGAAGGTGCCGGCAGATGTTTCAATGGGAATCATGCGCACGCCACCGGCTTCAACAGAGTCGGGGTAGGTGAAGTAGGAGGTAAGTGAATCGCTCGGCTTTGGTTGGTTTTGCGTGCACGAAAAAAGCAGGATTGACAAAACGAGAAACAGAAGAACTCGCATATGGCTCAGGTGATTATTATTTACTGACGGTGATATACAGCGTTGGCATCATCCACATGTTGTAACCAAACGTTACAAAGTTAATTTCATAGCCTTCTGCCACTTTCTCATTCATCAGGGCTTCAGCTTTTGAGCGCATTTTTTTGATTGACCAAGCGTCAGATACAGTGTGTAATTCAAATTTTTTCATGTTTGAAAGGTATGGAAAAACAAGTATGGGCTGAATAGAATCATATCGCGTCGCGAATACCTGTCGAAGCGTAAATTCGCGTCATGAACAAGCAAAAAGTCTTCGCACACGAAACACTGGCAATCGCCACCCATCTGGTGTTGCCGGAAAATACCAACACATTGGGTAATTTGATGGGAGGGCAGTTGCTCAATTGGATGGACGTTATTTCAGCCATTTCAGCCCATCGCCACTGCCGCAGAATTGTTGTAACGGCAGCCGTGAATAATGTGTCGTTTCAACATCCCATTAAACTTGGAGATATTGTAACCATCGAGGCGAAGGTCTCACGCTCCTTCAATTCATCTATGGAAGTGTACATGGAAGTATTTGTAGAGCACGCTCAAACAGGAGAGCGTAAAAAGTGCAATGAGGCGAACTTCACGTTTGTTGCGGTGGATCAATTGGGCTCTGCGATCAATGTTCCTGAACTCGTTCCGGAGACTGAAGAAGAGAATCGTCGCTACGATGGCGCTTTGCGTCGTCGTCAACTGAAGCTGATTCTTGCCGGTAAGATGAAGCCCGATGAGGCTACTGAGCTAAAGGCGCTGTTTGTGGAGCCCAAAGCGTTTCAATAGCATCTACTACTTGTGCGGTGGTGATGTGGTCGATGCAACGGTTGTTCATGCCGTGTTTGCAACGATTGCCAAGCTTCGAACACGGGTGAGATAGTGGTTTGAAAGAAGCGCTTTCCAAGGGTTCAAGTATAATACTCGACAGGTCGGGTAGATACGGATACATGCCTAGTCCGGGTTTGGTGCATCCCCACAACGAGATAATCTTCTTCTTGAATGCTGAAGCAATGTGCATCATGCCTGTGTCGCCTGCTATAACAATATCAGCTTTGCTCACAGCGTCAGCACTTTGATGCAATGTCCACTGGCCGCAACTATTATAAACGGTGTTGCCGCATTCAGATTCAATGGCGATTCCAAGTTCACGGTCTTCAGTGCCTCCAATCAGAACCAAGGGGTGTTTGATGGAGCGGCAAACTTCAATGATGTGCGCACGGCTCATCTTTTTCCCTTCATGCGCAGCGCCAATAGCAAAGGCTATGAAGGGCTGCCGCATCTGCGAAGGAAGTTGATCATGGTGAAGTTCTTTACCTTTTGGAATATAATATTCTAGACCAGCCTCGTCGTTAGAGATGTGCAATGGAAGTAGTGTGTCGAAGCACCGCTCCACAATATGTCGGTCGGGCATCTTATTGATTCCTATATTCACCCAAAGCCATTTTTGAATGTTATACTTGTTGATAGAAGTGGAAGGTGTGCCTAGTGCGCGTTTTACCTGCGCTGAACGCAAGTTGCTATGCAGGTCAATGATGTGGTCGAAACGTTGCTCTTGCAATTGCGGTAAAACTTCCTTCACGCTTTCTTCTATGGTGTGAATGCGGTCGATATGAGGATTGGCTTCAAGCACTCCTGCGAAATTCTTCTTGGTGAGGAAGTGAAGCTCAACCGGTGCCGTCGTCTGCTTCTTGATTGTACGCAACAGAGGCGTGATGAGAACAATGTCGCCAATCGAACTGAAACGTATGATAAGGAGCTTGGGCAAGTAAGGGGGTATAAGGGACTGGGGACTGGGTAGGTGGTATGGAAAAGTTTTTCTTAGTTCATTCTTCTGTCGTGGTTAGCTCGCCGCTAATGGATTCCAACAATATGCGCCGCATATCGGATGAATTATAGTTCAGCCCTAGCAGGTACATGAGCTTCACAAGTGCTGCTTCCGTGGTCATATCTCTGCCGCTGATGATGCCCATGGCTTCAAAGCTTTCACTTGTTTCGTATAGACCTTGATCTACGCTGCCTTTGTTGCACTGTGTCACATTGAGAATGGTAACACCGCGTTTGATGGCGGCGCTCAATGCATCAATAAACCAACTTTCCGTTGGGCCATTGCCAGAGCCAAAGGTCTCCATAACTACTGCGCGTAATTCGGGAAGATTCAATATGCCTTCAATAACCAAAGGGGATAACCCGGGGAAAATTTTCAATACCGCTACATGGTTGTCGAATGCCTTGCGCACAGTGAGTGCGCCGCTTGGCCGCAAGAGCAGATCGCGACGATAGTGTATGTGAATGCCGGCCTCTGCAAGTGGCGCCAAATTGGCGCTTTCAAAAGCGTCAAAGTTTTCTGTGCTGTATTTGTGTGTGCGGTTTCCTCTGAAAAGTTTCGATTGGAAAAACACGCAGACCTCTTGAATAATCGGATGGTTGTTATCGCTAGCCGAGGCAATTTCAATGGAGGTTATCAAATTTTCTTTGCCGTCTGTGCGAATTTGTCCAATAGGCAATTGTGACCCCGTGAATATAACAGGCTTCGCCAGGTTTTGCAGCATGAAGCTCAAGGCAGATGCACTGTAGGCCATGGTGTCGGTGCCATGCAGAATAACGAAGCCGTCGTATTGCTCGTAATTGGATTCGACCATGTGGGCCATGCGCTGCCAGGAATCAATACTGACGTTCGAAGAGTCGATGGGTTCGTCAAACGATACGATTTCGATGTTGCATTCAAACCTTCTCAGCTCGGGCACATGCACGCGCAATTCAGCAAAGTCGAAGGGAACTAGGCTACCGCTTTCGGGGTCTTCCATCATACCAATGGTACCTCCCGTATAGATTAGCAGAATGGTTTGGTTGGAATTCATGCGACAAATATGGCTATTTTCAGACGGATAATGGACTACGAGTCGAGGCGAAACATGCGTATGGCATTGGCTGTAGTTACCTCCGCTATTTCAAGTAAAGAAAGTTGCGTCACTTCTGCGAGCTTCTCAGCTACGAATTTTACATAGGCGCTTTCGTTGCGCTTGCCACGATAGGGCTTGGGCGTCAGGAAAGGGGAGTCTGTTTCTAACAGCAATACTTCTAAGGGAATATCCTTAGCAACTTCTGCCAATCCACTTTTTTCATAAGTAAGAACGCCTCCCAGGCCCATCATGAATCCGCCGTAATCCATGATTTTTCTTGCTTGTTCTTTGCTGCCGGTGAAGCAATGAAATACTCCGCGCAGAGAATCATCATTGAGTCGATCGATTACCTCGAAAATTTCGTTGAACGATTCGCGGGCGTGAATGACTATCGGCAAATCGCGCTGTTTTGCCCATTCTACCTGGATTTCGAACGATTCGATTTGATTCGGTAGTGTCGTTTTATCCCAGTAAAGATCGATGCCGGTTTCACCAATAGCCACGTATCGGCGTTGATCGAGCATGGCTTCCATTTCATTCAATACCTCACGGAAGTCGTCTTTAACGTCGCATGGGTGCAAACCCATCATGGGAAAACAGTTTTCAGGAAACTCGTCACACAGTGCATGCATACCGGCAATGCTTGCTTGATCGATGTTTGGGAGCAACATACGCTTCACCCCGGCTTCCAGCGCCCGGCTAATCAGAGCAGACCGGTCGTCATTAAATGCGTCGAGGTACAAGTGCGTGTGAGTGTCGATGAGGGTGAATGACATGAGGCAAAGATATGTGAGTAGTGAAATAGTGAAATGGTGAAGTGGTGAAATGGTGCGACTTCACCATTTCACCATTTCACTATTTCACCACTTCACCATTTCACTCACCCTCTATATTTGCATTATGATTCGCAAAACCCATCTCATAACAGGCGGCTGTGGCTTTGTTGGCCGCAACATGGTGAAGCGCCTGCAAGCGACTACCGACGCTCAAATTATCTTCATCGATGACCTGTCTGTGGGCACACACCCCGATACTTGGTTGAAAGCAGCGAAAACCTCCGAAGGTGAGGGCTTCGTCATCTACGACAACCGTTTGCTTTTCATTCAAGCCGACGTTTTACACGTGATGCTTGGTTTTGCTTCCGACTCCGATTATTTTTTCTCGAGATATAACTTCGATGTTGCGCGTATCAATGACGTGTTTCACTTCGCTGCTATTGTGGGTGGACGCAGCAAAATTGACGGCGACCCAATGGCGGTTGCACTCGATTTGGCAATCGATGCGCACATGTTTTACTGGGCATGTCGCTACTTGCCCGATCGTATGATGTATCCGAGTTCTTCGGCGGCTTATCCGGTCGATCTTCAAACGGTGGATGGAGCAATTGCATTGAAAGAGTCGGACATCAACTTCAAGAAAATGGGTGAGCCCGACATGACCTATGGCTGGAGCAAGCTCACCGGTGAATACCTAGCTAAAATTGCGGCGTCACATTATGGACTCAAGGTAACCTGCATTCGCCCGTTCAGCGGCTATGGCGAAGATCAAGACCTGAGTTATCCGGTTCCTGCCATTGCTGCGCGAGCAGCAAAAAGGGAAGACCCCTTTGAAGTTTGGGGCAGTGGCAACCAGGGACGCGATTTTGTGCATATCGATGATGTGATTGATTGCATTTTGTTGGCAATGGACCACATTCACGATGGCACTGCCATCAACATCGGAATGGGACGCCTCACCTCGTTCAACGAGATTATCCAAGTGTTCTGCAAGATTGCAGGTTATGAACCCACCATCAAACCCTTGCTCGATAAGCCCGTTGGAGTGCACTCACGCTACTGCGATATGAGCTTTGTGGAGCAGCGACTGGGCTGGAAGGCCAAGATTAGCATAGAGGAGGGCATGCGTCGCGTGTACGAAGCAGCCGTGGCAAAGAGCGTCTAATTAAAATGAGTATTCCTGTGAAGCGCATTATCTGTTTTGGTCCCGGCCCCATGTTTAAAGGAGGCATACAGAACTTTAATACTTCGTTGGCTCTGGCGTTCGAAAAGCTTCCGGAGGTCGAAGTGGAAATTGTTTCATGGACGCAGCAATACCCTGGTATCATACCGCGTCAGTTTCGCGATTTGCAGAGCAAGGTCGATTTGCTAAAGGATAGCAACGTAACGGTCACCTATCTGACCAACTATAATAATCCACTTTCGTGGCTCCAAACAGTAAAGTACATTCGCTCGCGGAAACCCGCGATGGTGGTGTTCCAATGGAGCATCGCTCTGCAAGGTCTTCCGATGGCTGCCATGGCCAAAAGACTGCGAAGGGCGGGTATTCATGTTGTCTTTGATGTGCATTTCGTGATTCAGAAAGAACACAGCTTCATCGACCGAGTGCTCACACGAAGAGCCCTAGGGCAAGCGAGCTCATTTGTGGTGCACGCCGCTCAGACATACCGCGAATTGCTCGAAGTCTTTCCGTCGAGACACTTTGAAGTGGTTACCCAGATTGATCATACAAGGCATGAAGCGACACAGGTGGTTCAATTATTCCATCCGGTATACGATCTCTATAAACCTATCGCTTCGCTCGATATCGAGCAGGAGAAGAAGCGACTCGGATTACAGAAGCATGTGCTCTTGTTTTTTGGGTTTATTCGCAAGTACAAGGGCCTGGACATGGCGATTGAAGCGTTTGCTCAAGTGGCAAAACAACGGTCAGACGTTTCCTTTCTGATTTGCGGAGAGAACTTTTGGCACACGCTTGACTCGACCAAATGGACTACTCGTTTCAAGCAGTTTCTTTTCGGATTGGCCAAGAAGGTGCTCCTCCAGAAATCAGATGATGAACGCGATTATCGGCCCTTGGAGCGCATCAAAGAATTGGGAATGGAGAATCGGTGTGTGGTGGTTAATCGGTTTATAGCAAATGAAGAAGTCCCCGTTTATTTTCAGGTTGCTGATGCGGTCGTATTGTTCTATCGAACCGCAACACCAAGTGGCATTGAATCGCTGAGCTACAATTTTCAATTGCCAATTCTTGCCACTAGGGTTGGCCACTTTCCGGAAACGATTGAGGACGGCTTTAACGGATATCTGGCCAACGACAGTGACGTGAACGACATGGCGCGTGTGATGCTGCATTTTTTGGATCATCCTATTGACAGAAATAATGTGGTAAAGGCGACGGAAAAGTTGAGCTGGGAAAATTTTGCCAAGGCAATTGTAGGTCAGTAGAATCGTTTTCTTGCCGCTTTCATTTTCAGTTTTATATTCGCTTCAAATAATCAAATCAATACTTATGCGATTTTTCAATCTTGGAATTCTTGCCGTTTGCACGGTCATGTTAATTTCTTGTGGCGGTCAAGCACCACAAAAGCAGTCAGAGACAAGCATGCCTGCACAGGAGGAACAGAAAATCATAGTCGACGGTCGGCTGTATCAAAGCGAACAGTTTGCGGATTTACGCGTGCTTCATTATTATATTCCTCAGTGGGATAGTCTCTCCCTAAAGCAAAAGGAACTTGTGTATTATTTGTACGAGGCAGGGTTGGCAGGCCGTGATATAATGTTTGATCAGAATTGTAGGTACAACCTGCCTATACGTCACGCATTGGAAAGTGTGTATGCGGGGTATGCCGGCGATAAAACTGCGGAGGAGTGGAGGCAGTTGGAGCTGTATCTTAAGCAGATCTGGGCGCATACAGGCATTCACCATCATTACAATAGCTCGAAGATGTTGCCGGCTTTCTCAGTGGACTACTTTCAAAATGTATGCAAGGAAACAGGAACGCCGTTGAGTGAAGAACTTATTCGTGCAATGTTCGATAAGGATTTCATGGCAATGAAGGTGGAGAGCGACGTCAGCAAAGACCTCATAGCGAATTCTGCAGTTAATTTCTACGAAGGGGTAACCACACAAGAAGTAGAAGATTTCTACACCAAAATGCGCATCCCAGGCAATCGCACACCCTTCGAATACGGCTTGAATAGCAAGCTCGTCAAAGAGAATGGTGTGGTGGTCGAGAAGCTCTGGAAGGTAGGTGGCATCTACACTCAGGCCCTGGAGAAGGTCGTGTTTTGGTTGGAAAAGGCTGAGAAGGTGTCCGAGAATGACAAGCAGGCCGCCGCTTTGCGCTTATTGCGCCAATACTACCTCACGGGAGACCTCATGCAGTGGGCCAATTTCAACATCACTTGGACTCAGGCAACTGAAGGGGATATTGATTTTATTCAAGGATTTGTAGAGACTTACAATGATCCTTTAGGAATGCGTGGGAGCTTCGAGAGTGTGGTTCAAATTAAGGACTTTGAAGCGTCTCAACGCATGAAGGTTATGATGGATAACGCCCAGTGGTTTGAGGACAACAGCTCAACTGCCGCTGAACACAAAAAGGATAAGGTCGTGGGTATTACATACAATATCGTTAACGTAGCTGGTGAAAGTGGTGATGCTTCGCCACAAACACCCATCGGAGTGAATTTGCCCAATGCCAATTGGATTCGAGCCAAGTATGGCAGCAAAAGCGTGAGTCTTGGTAATATTGAAGATACCTATGAAAAGGCAAGTGGTGCTAGTTTGCTCGCGGAGTTTGCCCACGATGAGGAGGAGGTGCGTTTGGCAAAGGAATTTGGCGGTGCTGCGGGTAAACTCCATACGGCGATGCACGAAGTAATTGGTCACGCCAGTGGAAAAATTAATGATGGCGTCGGGCAGCCACGCGAGACGTTGAAAAATTATGCAAGTACAATTGAGGAGGGACGAGCAGACCTAGTAGCGCTCTACTTCGTGATGGATCCCAAACTCGTGGAATGGGGGCTCATGCCGAGCATTGAGGTTGGAAAAGCCGAGTATGATGGTTATTTGAGAAATGGCTTATTGGTTCAGCTGCGCAGAGTGGCCGAGGGTAAGGATTTGGAAGAGGCTCACATGCGCAATCGCGCTTGGGTGAGCAATTGGCTTGTGGAAAAAGGTAAAGCCGACGGAAGTGTTGAGATGATAACCAGGGAGGGTAAAACCTTTATCGATATCAAGGATTACGAAAAGATGCGCTCAAATGTGGGCGAATTGCTCCGTGAGGTGCAGCGTATAACCAGTGAAGGTGATTTTAATGCCGCTGCAGCTTTGGCCGACAATTATGGAAAAAAGGTCGATCAGGCATTGCGCAAACAAGTGATCGATCGCGCGGCCAAGTTCAATATCGCACCCTTCAATGCCATGGTGAATCCTTTGTTGGAGCCTGTTGTCGATGCTGATGGAAAAATTATTGATGTGAAAGCTTCCTATCCAACAAGTTTTACGGAGCAGCACATGTTCTATGGTAAGAATTACTCATTCTTGCCTCATTGATACAATTGAAACAGTTGTTAAACGGCCACTTCGGTGGCCTTTTTTGTTTCCGACCATTCGTTTGTATGTACTTTTGCAACCCATGAAATGTCTCCTCGTTTTCTTTATTAGCACACTAGCAATAAATGCCGGGGCACAATTTAATGGGGCATTGCAACCTAAACGAGACATCAAGCCGGATACAATCTGGATTATTACAGGAAAGAGAGAATTGGGCCCTGCCTATCGCAGATACAAAATGGATTTCGCCTTAGATGCACGTCAAACGATTATAGGCTCTCAGCGCACCAAAATTGGAGGTATACGGGTTGGATTGGAATACAGACGTGTGAACCGCGTTGGTATTGGGTTTTATGGATTGCGTGATGGGATTTTCAACGGTATCAGCGGTGCGGTGGAGCTCGATGGTCTTCCGCAAGTCGACTCGACAATTACCGGGGCGAAACTCACTATGTCGTATCGCAGTCTGTATTATGAAAGAGTTATGTATTTCAGTCGAAAGTTAGAGTGGTCGCTGACCACGCATTATGGTATCGGAAAAATAGCAGGTACTTACTCGCGAGCGGGGTCCACAGAAACGCAAACATTGTCGGCACAGCGTCTTCAGGTGCTCGAGTTTTCCTCGCTTTTGTACTATAACATCACTTATTGGTGCAGTGTTGGGGTCGGGGTTGGCTATCGTTACGTTCCCTCGGCAACGGCGGAAATACGCAATGTATATGAAGCCCCGATTGGCCTCTTGCGTGTGCGCATCAAGCCCGGAAAATTGATCTCCAGTATCTGGGATAAGGACACGAAAAACCTGTATTGATATCACTTTGCAATCGTGCTCGTGCAGCGACCTTCAGACAGGTCCTATTTGATCCTTTAGGGTGAAGAAATTGTCTCTTTTTGGGAAAATGGGCACCCGTGGTTTAAAAAAAATCAAAATGACTCATTTTTAAGCGCCTGAAAAACAATTGCTTGCAGACCGTAAAAAAATATTTTACACAAATCTTTCAGGACTTCTTGCATGGATGGAACTAAATCGTACATTTGCCGCCCCAATTTCCGAGGACGGGAGTTCTATCGAAATTGGTGAAAAAAAGCAATTTAGAGAATCAGATGCCAACCGTACAGCAACTAATCAAAAAGGGTCGCACCCCGAAGACATACCGCAGCAAATCTGTAGCGTTAGACTCATGTCCACAACGACGCGGAGTTTGCACCAAGGTATACACCACAACCCCAAAGAAGCCGAACTCGGCTCTTCGCAAAGTGGCTAAGGTTCGTTTAACGAACAAGTTCGAAGTAATCGCCTACATCGGTGGTG
>CAMBPD010000105.1 GCA_945869405.1 Chryseobacterium gleum
GCTCGCAAGACTGGAGCGATGATGCTCTTTGGAGAGAAGTATGGCGATGTGGTGCGCTTCGTTAAGTTCGGCAACAGCGTGGAACTTTGCGGAGGAACACATGTGCGTGGCACGGGTGAAATAGGGATGTTTCGAATTCAAAGTGAAGGTGCTGTCGCAGCTGGTGTGCGTCGAATAGAGGCTATTTCCGGTACTGGAGCGTTCAACTTCATTAACTCGGAATTGGAAACACTTAGCCAAGTGCGCCAGGCCTTGAAGTCGAAAGATGCAGTGAAGTCGATTGTTGATTTACAAGCTCGCACTGCCGACTTACAAAAGCAAATTGATAAGTTCAACAAGGAAAAGGGTGCGCGGGTAAAGCAGCAGCTCAAAGCAAAAATCGTGTTGATTGGTGATGTAGAATTCATTGCCGAGTATGTGGATCTGGAAGCGGCGGAACTAAAGGATGTCGCGTTTCAGTTGAAGAGTGAACACGCCAAATTGTTTGGCATGTTCGCATCACAATCAAACGGTAAGGCAACCATTACGTGTGTCATTTCCGAAGAGCTATCTGCCGAGCGCAACCTGAATGCCGGAGCAATCATTCGCGAACTAGCGAAAGAGATTAATGGTGGTGGTGGTGGCCAAGCATTTTTTGCAACTGCAGGTGGCACAAATTCTGACGGGTTGGCCAAGGTGCTTGAAATAGCAAAAACCTACATCGTGTAATTCAAATTGTGATAGGTACAACGTGAGGCAAGTTCGTAATACACCAACCAAGCAGTTTATACTATCGCTCATCAGCGATGCAGGTCGTGCACTTTCTCAGCCCGAAATACAAGAGCAGACGGAAGGCATGTGTGACCGCGTGACGGTTTACCGCGTGCTGGATCGTTTGGAAAGTGAAGGTGATATTCATAGGGTGGTTCACCTCGATGGCGTGGTACGCTATGCAAAATGCCAAACGTGCGAAGGCGGTCCGCATGGTCATCAACACGCTCACCACCACGTTCATTTTCACTGCACATCATGCAATGTGGTGACGTGTTTGGAAAGCGTAGTCCCGGAGTTCCAGTTGCCTCTGGGTTATGAAGTGGCCGAAACCAATTTTAGTGTAAGCGGCACGTGTCCCGATTGCAGGGTGTAGCTTTATAGACAGAGTGTGCGGCCACCGTCAACAGGCACGTTGATGCCATTGATATAGGATGCAGCTGGGGAGGAAAGAAAGGCTACAACATTTGCTATTTCATGTGGTTCTGCTAGCCTTTTCATTGGCACTTCTTCAGCCATTTCATGTGCTACCTCTGTAGAATCAACACCTGCTTTTTGCGCTTTGTTTTGGATGATTTGCTCGAGTCGACCGGTTTGGGTTGCTCCAGGTAGAACGTTATTCACCGTTATGTTGAAGCGGCCCAATTCCATGGCTAGCGTTTTCGACCAGCTGGCCACGGCACCGCGAATGGTATTGCTCACTCCCAAGTTGGGTAAGGGTTGCTTCACCGATGTACTGATGATGTTGATGATTCGCCCGTAACCGGCTTCTTTCATGCCAGGGACAAGCGCCTGAGTAAGAATCTGATTGCATATTAAATGCGCATTAAACGCCAAACGAAAAGCATCGGGTGTTGCTTCCAGTGCGGGCCCTGGGTTGGGCCCTCCTGTGTTGTTGATGAGTATATGAGCAGTATTACTTTCTGTGAATGTGCGAATGGCATTTTCGACTTGTTGCGGGTGAGCGAAATCGGCTACCAGGTATTGATGCTTTTGGGCGCTAGACGTAGTGAGTTTTTGTATACACGCCAGTAGTTTCGACTCATCTCGAGCTACAAGAACTACGTTTGCGCCAAGCGTTGCAAGTTCACAGGCAGTTGCCCATCCTATGCCTTGTGTCGACCCGCATACTACTGCGGTTTTTCCAGTGAGATCAAGATTCATGTGGCTAATTTAAGGGCGAAGAGCACTGTGTGATAAATACCTTGCCCTTCCTAAGAGATGTTACTCCAGTCTTTTTTCTTCTGTTTTATTTTCATCACTTGGTCTACAATCCTTCGGTTTTTACTCATTTCCATTTGAGGGTCTTCATCGAGTATTTCAAGTGCCAGTTCGCGCGCGGCCGATAGCATTACCTGATCTTTTGCGAGGTCGGCAATTTTTAAATCGAGTAATCCACTTTGTTGAGTTCCGGATAGATCGCCTGGTCCACGAAGTTGCAAGTCTACCTCGGCAATCTCGAACCCGTCGTTGGTGCGCACCATGGTTTCCAGCCTAGTGCGGCTGCCTTTACTAATCTTAAGACCGGTCATGAGTATACAGTAACTCTGCTCTGCGCCGCGTCCAACGCGTCCGCGTAGCTGATGGAGTTGCGAAAGTCCGAAACGCTCAGCACTTTCAATTACCATGACCGATGCGTTGGGCACATTAACGCCCACTTCGATAACTGTTGTGGCAACCAGAATTTGTGTTTTTTGCCGAACGAAATTTTGCATTTCATAATCTCGTGCATCAGATTTCATTTGACCGTGCACAATACTCACATGGTATTTTGGCATAGGAAAGCGCCGCACAATAGATTCATAACCGTCTTCGAGATCTTTGTAGTCCATGGCTTCGCTTTCTGCTATGAGCGGATAGACCACGTACACTTGTCTTCCTTTTCCGATTTCGTTTTCCATGAACTGAAATACTTGCAGGCGTTTGGCATCTGTTTTCCATTCGGTTTTTATGGGTTTACGACCGGGGGGTAATTCGTCGATTACACTTATATCGAGGTCGCCATACAGGGTCATCGCCAGCGTGCGCGGAATAGGCGTGGCAGTCATGACAATTACGTGTGGTGGCAATGCGGCTTTTTTCCAGAGTGCGGCACGTTGGGCTACCCCGAAGCGGTGTTGCTCGTCGATAATGCAGAGGCCAAGATTGATGAAGTTCACAGTAGGCTCAATAAGCGCATGGGTGCCAATGATGAACAGCAGTTCACCTGACTCGAGTTTGGCGAAGAGTTTTTTTCGTTCCGATTTCGGGGTTGATCCGGTGAGCAGAGCAACATTCACACCCAGTGGCTGTAATAGTTCACTTATAGAAGCGAAATGTTGCATGGCTAGAATCTCGGTGGGTGCCATCAGACAGGCCTGGTATCCATTATCGATGGCAAGCAAAACGGCAAGTAATGCTACGATGGTTTTTCCACTTCCGACATCACCTTGAATAAGTCTATTCATGTGATGACCACGAGCAACATCGGCACGTATTTCTTTCATCACGCGCTTTTGTGCGCCGGTAAGTTCGAAGGGGAGATAGTTGTGATAAAAGTTGTTGAATATGTCACCAACTTTTTCGAAAACTACTCCTTGTTCTTGTTGTGTATTGCTGAGTTTTTGCTTTCCTAATTGTATTTGTATGTAGAACAGTTCCTCGAACTTAAGTCTGCGTCGGGCCGACTCAAGTAGGCCCAGTGTTGAAGGCAAGTGCACTTGAGCGATTGCCTCAGAACGCGCCATGAGTTTAAAGCGATCAAGTATGTAGTCGGGCAGATTTTCTGGAATAATCGGTCTGGCATCCTCGATGAGTTGTCTAGTGAGCTTGGCAATGCCGTTGCTGTGAAGACCTTTTGCGGTCAGCTTTTGTGTAGTGTTATAGACCGGTTTTAGTTCACTTCCTTGAGTTATTCGGGCGTCTTCAAGCAACTCCAATTCAGGGTGAGTGATGTTGTATCGGCCTTTGTATTCGGTTGGCTTTCCATACAGCACATAGGGTTGATTGAGCTTGAGGCTTTGAGTGAGCCATTTGAGTGCTTTGAACCACACGAGTTCAATCTCACCGCTTTCGTCTCGAAAGATTGCCGTCAGTCGTTTGCCACCACCAACGCCAATTTCACGGGTAGAAATAATTTGTCCAACGACTTGCACGTTTGCGGCATCTGTTTGAATATCGGCAATGCGCGTCAATTGAGAGCGGTCGATATAACGGAACGGGAAGTACTCCATTAGATCTTCCCAGGTATGCATGCCCAACTCTGCCTTCAGCACTTCAGCGCGCTGAGGGCCCACACCCTTCAGGTAGAGTATGTCTTTTTCAAGCATGCGCCGAAGTTAGCGATATGCGACACAATGCCGCATTGGATTTATGCCATATCGAGCATGAAAAATGAGATGTTTTATTCTTTGGATGCCGTGTCCATCCAAATGGTAACCGGTCCATCATTGATGAGTTCAACATCCATCATGGCGCCGAATGTGCCTGTTTGCACAATAGTGCCAGCGACCTTTTCGAGTTGCGCGATGAAGTAGACGTAAAGAGGCATTGCGTTTTCTGGACGGGCGGAGCGAATGAACGAGGGGCGGTTTCCTTTCTTGGTTTGGGCATGAAGGGTGAATTGACTTACCACCAGCAATTCACCGTTGCTTTGGCAGATGTCGAGGTTCATCTTGCCCTCGTCGTCCGAGAAAATTCTCAGGCATGCGATTTTGTGAGAAAGCCATTCAGCGTCCTCTTTAGTATCATTTTCCTCGATACCCAGAAATACGAGAAGTCCCGGGCCAATAGATGACTTCAGTTGATGGTTGATAGTTACCGATGCGCGGGTAACACGCTGCAGTAGGACACGCATAGTGTTTGAAAATGTTTGAACCGATAAAAGTATTTTTTTTCTTGGATGAAATGAACCGTTCGGCTATTTCATTGGTTTTATTTTTAGTTGTTCCATTTAATATGGGCAGGCTATGGTTAAAGGTTTAGTGACAAAGGGCTACCGGTTGGTAGCCCTTTGTTTTGGTCGAATTTGTGCATTCACAGCGTTAGGTAGTACTATGTTTGTTGAAACGAATCCATCCAAATAATCTATGAAAACGTTTATTTCTTTTTCGCTTGCCTTGTTTTTTTCATTTTCATTGTCGGCACAATGTGAGGCCTATTTGAACTTGGGGGGAACAGGTTCAAACCTTACGGTCGATTTTGTGGCTAGCGGGGCGGTCAATCCGCAGTACATCATCGATTGGGGTGATGGTTCGGTAGACACATCTTCCACGCCATTTTTAGAGCATAACTACGCGTCAGATGGGCAGTTCGTTCTTTTATATACCTATCAGGATCTCGATAATCCGGGGTGTTATTTCACCTCCTATGATTCGGTCATACTTACGGGAGGTTCTTGCAGCATGAGTTTCTCTCTTCAAACCATCGCCTTGGTTGCAGCATTAGAGGCATTCAGTAGCAATACGTCGATCCCTATCTATACCATCGATTGGGGCGATGGGAGCCCTGCACAAGTTGCCGATGCTGCGTTGCATGAATATGCAGCTCCTGGAAATTATTTTGTTTGTGTGCAGATGTATGACGCAGACCCCACGTTGCCGTGCGAGTTGTATCAATGTCAGAACATTGAGATAACGGGCGAGGGAAGTGATTGTGCTGTTCAGGTTCAAGCTGAAATTGAGGCGGAGACCGCCACATTGATTATTACAGGTAACGGAGGAGCAAACGCGGAGTATCTTATCGACTGGGGCGACGGGTCTTTTGATGCGAATCCCGTTGTACAACACATTTACCCTATCCCAAATCTGTATGAAGTATGTGTTTATTATGGTTTGGAGGCCAATAGTGCTTGCCAAACAAGTGCATGCACAGAGGTGAATATTGATCCGTTTACCGGCGATTGTTATTTCGACTTTGTACCTGTGGTGACAGAGTTGGGTGTTGAAATTCAGGTGCTGGCCGCTGGCGCTATTGAACCCGAATATTTTTTCGACTGGGGCGACGGTTCTTCGGGCGACTATGGAGTGCCGGCTGCACACCAGTACTCAGGTGCCGGCGAGTATTTGATTTGCGGCACGTATACCGACTTGTCCAACCCGATAGCCTGTCAGATTAATGTCTGCGAAAGTGTAACCCTTAGCTCTTCGTCAGGTGGTTGCGATGTGGTGCTCACGGTAACTCAGAATGGTAATGAAGTGCTAGTTGTGGCAGAAGGCACGGGAGCTGTTGACCCCACTTACTTCGTTGAATGGGGTGATAATGAACTGCCTTTGTTGGCTGCATCCGGCACACATACCTACGAAGCTGCAGGCGCCTTTGAAGTGTGTGCAACGTATAGCGATTTATTGAATGCGGGTTGTTCTGCCACGACATGCGAAACCATTGTTATCACTAATGCTGAAGAACTCAATGCATTTAGTCAATTGAATGCATGGCCCAACCCGGTAGTCGATGTGTTGTGGATAGAGTTCGCGATGCGTAAGGCAAGTGAAATTCAATTTGTGTTGTACGATGCAGCTGGGCGTGTGTTGTTGGAGCTCGACAAACAGCATGCGTCGTTGAATTCTCAAATGGCTCAATTAGACTTTCGCAACATTCCGGCGGGTATGTACTTGTTGGATTGCCTTACACCCCAAGGCAAGCTCACACTGCGCGTAATCAAATAACGAATTTATTTTACGCACAAATGCCACCCTTGGCGTGATGCTCCTACACCATTTAAGGGGGAAATAAGAGCTATTCGACCTGGATAGTCGAATGTTATTGGTGACAACGCATCTGACTTGTCAGGCCATAGCCTCTGCGATGCTTTTTTCGTAGAGCGCTCTGTAGTCTTCAATAAATCCGAAGTTCTCTTCGTCTATGGTAATACGTCCTTTGGTCACATGTCCCAAGAGCATTACTTGCACGTCACTTTCTCCGAGGTAGTCAAGAAACTCGTCCTCATAGTCCTCCACAACAGTTACGGCAACACGGCTTTGTGATTCACCAAACAAAAAAGCATCACGGCGTATTTCACTATCGCTAACAATATCGAAACCGAGTGAGTTGGGAAGGCCCATTTCGCACAGCGTAACGAATAGTCCGCCATCGCTAACATCATGCGCTGAGCTGATGAAGCTGTTGCGGATGAGTGCTTTGATACAGTCATGTAATTTTAATTCCTCATCGATATCGAAGAATGGGGCAGGCGAATTTTTGACACCTAAACAGGAGTAGAGATACTCAGAGGAGTTGATGTCGTTGCGCGGAACACCGAGGAGGTAAATCAGGTCACCTTTGTATTTGAAGTCGAGTGTGGTTTGCAGGCTCTTGTCTTTCATGAGTCCAAGCATGCCGATAGTTGGAGTAGGGAAGATAGGTGCTGCTGTACCATCGGCATTTACCGTTTGATTATAGAAGCTAACGTTGCCACCCGTGACGGGGGTTTGGAATTTTAAACACGCTGTGCTCATACCTTTTATGGCGCCTACAAATTGCCAGTATACTTCCGGGTTGTATGGGTTTCCGAAGTTGAGGCAGTTGGTGATTGCACTTGGCTCACCGCCCGAGCACACGATGTTTCGCGCGGCTTCCGCAACGGCAATCATCGTTCCTATTTCGGGGTCTGCCTGCACGTATCGTCCATTGCAATCAACCGACAGCACGAGTGCCTTATTGGTGTTCTTGATATTCACAACAGCAGCATCCGAAGGTTTGTTGGTGCTCATGTTCACCGTGCCTACCATACTGTCGTATTGCTCATAGATCCACTTCTTGCTCGCAATGTTGTGGTTGGCCATGAGTTGGCGAGCAACGACCACGAGGTCTTTCGGTTCGACAATGCTATCGATTGAAAATTTCTTTGCTTCCGCATAATAGGCCGGCTCGGTGTATTCGCGTTCGTACACCGGAGCGCCGCCGCCGAGTACGAGGCTTTTGGCAGGAAGTTCACCTACGAGTTCTCCGTTCATGAAATAGCGCAGTGTGTTGCCTTCGGTGACATCACCAATGTGCACTGCGTTCAAATCCCATTTATCGAAGATGCGGTTGACCACTTCCTCTTGTCCTTTTTTCACCACGATGAGCATACGTTCTTGCGACTCGCTGAGAAGTATTTCGAATGGTTGCATGCCAGTCTGACGCGTTGGCACTTTGTCGAGGTGAATATCCATACCCACACTTCCGCCTGCACTCATTTCAGATGTGCTGCAGGTGATGCCAGCTGCGCCCATGTCTTGCATGCCCATAATAGCATCGGTTTCGGCGAGTTCCATGGTTGCTTCGAGAAGTAATTTCTCTTGAAATGGATCGCCAACTTGCACGCTTGGCAAGTCTTTCGCGCTTTCTGCAGTGATGTCTTTGGAAGCAAATGACGCTCCCTTGATTCCATCTTTTCCTGTTGCTGAACCCACGATGAATACTGGGTTTCCAACGCCTCTTGCTTTAGCAGAAATTATTTTTTTCGTGTCAATAAGACCAACGGACATTGCATTAACGAGGCAATTGCTTTGGTAGGATTCGTCGAAGTACACCTCACCACCAACAGTTGGAATACCGAACGCATTACCGTAGTCGCCAATGCCCTTTACTACACCTGCCATGAGCCACTTGGTTCGGGCGTTGTCGAGCTTGCCGAAACGCAGTGAGTTAAGTTGCGCTACCGGACGAGCACCCATGGTAAAAATGTCGCGGTTGATACCGCCTACGCCTGTTGCTGCTCCTTGGTATGGTTCGATGGCACTGGGATGATTGTGCGATTCGATTTTGAAAGCGCAGCCCATGCCGTCGCCAATGTCGACGAGACCAGCATTTTCTTCACCGGCTTTCACCAACATGTGCGGACCATCTTTGGGCAAAGTCTTCAGCCACTTGATGCTGTTTTTGTAGGAGCAGTGTTCGCTCCACATCACCGAGTAAACACACATTTCCGTAAAGTTTGGCGTGCGACCGAGGATTTCTTTGATTTTGTCAAATTCATCCGGACGCAGGCCCATTTCTTGTGCTTGTTCGAGGGTAGAGATTTGCGTTGAGGCAGACATAGGCAAGATTTTGTGGCGCGAAGGTAGCAAGAGGGCGTCCCTTTTCAAAAAGGAGGCTGCGACGGACGCGCAGCAGCGCGTCCTTTCGGCAAGAAGGACGAACGGCGGTGCGGGGGTGGACGCATGTAGGCCATGCCCTTGGCCTTCTCTCTTGCCGCCGGCCGCATCCTTGGTCTCGGCCGCGCTGCTGCGCGTCCCGTTGGCTGAGGGACACACTGCAGTGTGGGGGTGGCGTCTGAGGTCGCGTCCCGTTGGCTAGATGGACGCACAGCAGTGCGTCCATACAGCAACGTGAGTTGGGGGGCTAGAGGTGGTAATGAAGGTCATGCTGCTATCTTTGGGGCATGCCTACCCGCCCTAGCAAGTTGCCCCACGTGGGCACCACCATCTTTACCGTGATGTCGAAGCTCGCTATGGAGCATGGCGCGCTAAACCTTGGCCAGGGTTTTCCGGGTTTTGCGATGGACCACCGTTTGTCGGACCTCGTACACGCGCAGATGCTCGCCAACCGCAACCAGTATGCGCCCATGCCAGGAGTGTCAGAATTGCGCACGGTGTTGGCGAAGAAGATGCAGGCGGCCTATGGGTTTGCGTATGATGCTGATTCGGAGATTACTATCACCGCCGGAGGCACGCAGGCTATTTTCACCATCATCACGGCGCTTGTGCATGCAGGTGATGAGGTTCTGGCTTTTGCTCCGGCTTACGATTGTTATGCACCGGCGGTGGAGCTGCAGGGAGCAACAATGAACTGGGTGAGTTTGTGCTATCCCGATTACCGTATTGATTGGAATGTCGTGCGGTCTCAGATCACACCACGCACGCGCATGGTTCTTATTAACACTCCGCACAATCCTACGGGCAGCATCATGACCGCTGCCGACATGCTCGAGTTGCAGGCCATAGCTGAAGAGCACGACTTGCTTGTGTTGAGCGATGAAGTGTATGAGCACATTGTGTTCGACGGAGCGCGTCATGAAAGTGTGGCGCGTTATCCGCAGCTGGCCTCCCGCAG
>CAMBPD010000106.1 GCA_945869405.1 Chryseobacterium gleum
TCGTTGCTAACATCACCGGGAGCATCGTAAAACGACTGAACCATACCAGTAGCAACACCCACATCGGGGTTCATACCCGCTAAAATACTATCTCCATCAATACTGTATCTCGGTGGTGTAGGCACAAGTAATTTGTTAAAGTCGAGAACAGCGGTAATTTGGTTGTACTTGTCTAGGTCAACAGTGAAGGCGGTGCCCAGTTTGAGGTTGGTTGGTATGAAGTCACGCTTGTCACTGTTGGTATATCGCATCTTGTTGCCAATGTTGCTGATGTTAGCCCCAATGTTGAGGCGAGCATCGCGACCGCTCATGCGCAAGCGTTTGTTGCTGTAGAACATACTCACGTCGGAGGCAACACCCATTCCGGGTTTGCTATCTGCTCCTAGAACATTCTGACCACCCGTAAGGTTGGAATAGATATATCGTATGGCAATACCGCCGCTGAAATTGTCTCCGAATTTTTGACCAAAAGACATGTCGAGGGAGAATTCATTGGGCTTGAAATCGCGTATTTGTGTTCCAACCTCATCTGTAAACGTAATGTTTCCTAGGGTGAAATAGCGGAGCGACCCACCAATGGCTTGGTTCTTTGAAATCTTTTTGTAGCCGCTCAAGTAGGCTAAACTCATGTCGTTCACAAGAGCTCGCAACCATGGCGAGTAGGACAAGGAAAGTTCAACGTCTTCTTCTACAAAGGCTAATTTCGCTGCATTCCAGAAGCCTGCATTAGCATCTGGACTTAGCGCCACACCTGCATCGCCCATAGCTCCGGAACGAGAGTCTGGAGTGATCTGCAAAAAGGGCACGGCTGTCGTAATCGTGTTGAGTTGCCACGTGCTTCGCTCGGGATCTCCTGGGTTGTTGAGTTGAGATAGGGCAGCATTTGCTGACCAAAAGGATACAACGGCTAGGGCCAAAAACTTGTGCATGTTATTCTTTTTCAACGTGGTTGCAAATATAGGCATGGTGGTTAGGTTATTTATTTCAAAACGACTAGTTTCTCGTAGTGTTCGGCAAGCTGTCCGTCTTCATTACGCACCTCAAGTCGATACACATAGACGCCCTTCCCAATGCGGTCTCCAAAGTCGTCAGTGCCATTCCAAGGAATTGGCTGCGATCGAAAACCATCCTGAAGCACTTGTTGCTCAATCGTCTTGACCAATTTTCCGCTTACCGTGAAAATTTGCAGACGGACGTCCAAGGTTGTGCAAACCTGGTTGTGCTCAAACATGAACTCCGTTGATGTGGTAAACGGATTGGGATAATTGAGAACGTGATCGAGCGCTATGGAGCTGTTGTTGGCAACCACAAAATCAATAGAAGTGGAGGAGGAGTTGTTGTGCACATCCCATGCTTTCAGCGATAATGTATGATTCCCTTCTGCGAGCTCAGGCAGTTGATAGCGTACTTCGCCGCTTTTATAGGTGTCCAAATCCGTCTCATAAAATTCATTGAGAATGATGGGTTGCTGTGTGTCGTTATCGATCACCGCCGTCAGGTCATGACCAATTCCATTGCCCACGGTATTAATTCCATTTTCATCGCGAAGTTTTGCAAGTAATATCGGTCGTGTGTCGCTTAATCCACCCGAAACAAAAAGGGTGTCGTTCAGATACAAATTGATTTCGGGACCCACGCGGTTAAGCTCCGCTCCGCTCAGTGACCCTCCGATTCGGAAGTCACTTGAATAGCCGTGTCCGTCCTTGTTGCCAGCTACGGTGTAGTAGCTTACGCGTGCAGTGTCCACAACATAATTGATGTCGTAGGGTACTACAAATTCGAATTGGAAGTCACCGTTGACAACGCTTGCCTTGCCTTTGAATATGTTCTTATTGAATACATCATACTCTTGAACAATCCCGTTGGAACCGTTAAAGTCATTGTTCTGCGTATACACTCGCGTCATCTTGTCGAACACGGTAGGATAGATGAAACCGTTGTAATCAGTGAGTTTATTTCCCATATTATCTGCAACGTATCCCGTAAATTTTACCTCTTGGAGCGCTTTGAGGTTATCAGTAAACGATGCGATTGGAGTGTCGTTGATTGCAGTAGTAACTACCCCATAGTTGGGATAAGTCATTTTTAGTGCTGGGTCTCCAAGGAGGCTGAAATTTGGTTTACTGCTGTTAGACGGGTTAACCCCATTTTTAGTGAGCATGTTAATCATGCCTAGCGTTAGGTTGCTGATGTTTTTATCCTCTAGGGCTACATCGAAGAATGCAAGATCCATTTCCATATTCGATCCGGCGAAAACCACCCTTGTGGTTGTTAGCATAGCTATAGCTCCGCCATCGGGGTTCATCACGAGTATTTCTCCAGCGCTATTCACGGCAGGATCGTCGTACCGGGCGAGTTCACACGTTGCGGTGAGAAATACGGGTAACCTGTATTTGTTTGACCATGACCCGATGGTGTTTAGATCGAGGATACGTTCATGGGCCCATCCGCGCTCTCCTCCGTGCCCGAGGTAGGTTACGAGTAACGACCCATTTTGCACTCGGTTGCGAATAGCCTCTTCTCCCTCGGGATATCTTTCGCCACCTGGCGTTGATTCTTGTTTGTAGGCATCCATGTAAATTTTCGTTACGTCAAATTCGGGGTAACGATCTTTTACAATTGCTGAAAGTTCATCGGCATCATTGAGGTGAATTTGCTCAGTAGGTCCTCCGTTTCCATCTTGGTCGTCAGAGACAAACGTTAGTATATTCCTCCACGCTCCGAACGGCGATTGGGCCTCAACGCCAAGACAGCTGGCGGCACCTCCGGCGTTGGTGTTTTGCGCAAGATATGTGCGCACCTTTTCTATGTAGGATACGCCCTCGTTCACATCTGTTGCCGGAATGCGGCCTACGCCTGCATCGAGCAGGTTAGAGCTGCTTTCATCGTCGTCGTCGCTAAGAAATACAAAATAATCATCGCTCACTGCGGACCATGCTGGGCTGAGAGACTCGCTTGTTTCATAGAGAATTACATTTGCTCCGTTGAAGGCGGCCATTCCTTTGTTGTTACTGAAATCGCCATCGCCGAATAATAGAAGGTTTTGTGGCATAAGTTCAGTATTGCCCTGTGCCCTGTCGTAGAGCATCTTCATCAACATGCGAATGGCTGTGACATCTGGATTTCCGCTCGAGAATTCGTTGAAGATTTCTTCTTGGGAAACCACAACGGTGGATGTTCCCAGGCCGGTGTGGATCTCTGCTAGGGCCTCTGCTGATTGGCGATGACCAGGAGCAGCCACAATGACATAATCGATGTTTGACAATCCATGCAGATTTTGATTACTGACTTGACCTTTGGCGGTGGGCGTCAGGTAGCCGCTATTTGCAAAGGCAATGTATTCACGAAGCTCTGCAGTACTGGCTTTGAACTCAGCCGTCCCGTCTGTGGATGTGAAATCAACTTTTTTGGGGGTAATAAAATTCGTCACATCCCAAAGTTGATTCAGCGAGGCAGCATTACGAAGTTGGAATAGGCCAACATTGCCATTCCCAATACTAAGCGTGTCTCGAAACCTCATCTGAGACCCGCTCATACTCAGTTCTCGAGTTGCATTTAGCCGCAGAAAATCGACCCACCCTAGAACCTCAGCTGTATTGCTGTATTTATTAAACTGCAGATTGATCGTAACTGAAGATCCAGAGGGTGTGAAGGGAATGGAAAGTCGCTCATCGCTGGCGACTGAAGAAAGAACACCGTCGCCAGTGCTAACCGGTGTTGTTTGCTGTGTGTTTCCCGCGACTGTAACCGACCAATTACTTGCGCCGCCGAGCGACCTCACTGCTAGATTTACCTCCATTAACGCTTGCGATCCTGCATCAAGATTAGGCATTGTGAATGTGTAGGAACCCGTTGTATTGATGTCGAACTGCTCTCCAAAAAATTCGCGGCCTGTTCGTCCAACATTGTAAAGGTCGGTTTCGATGAATTGAAAATCCTGAAAACGATCGATAGTGTGGGTGGGAGGCAAATCGGATGCAGGGCTATTTTGCACGCGCAGAGGCGTTGTGTCATCGATGCGAATGAAATAATAAGCAGAGTCGGAGTAGTAGTGTTTGTTGTGTCTCCAGCGGTTTTTGGAAATGTCACTGTTTATTTCTTGACCCCACGTATCGGCTCCTTTGCCGTAGAAAAGGATGTAGTCATTGTCCTGAAAGACATTGTCTTCTTCACCTTGCACATAGATGGCGCATTTTTGGAGGTCGTCGAAGCGGGGTTCTAGGTTGGAAGCCGGCAGCAGATCGCCTCCGTTTCCGTATACGTTGATTGACTGCGGGCTTAGCTCGTTAATATCTAATCCAAGTTGATTGAAGGTGTTCTTATCGATTTTGTATACTCCATCGCGAGCTATCGCAATTTTAAACCAAGTTCCTTCGCTAAGTGCGGATTGTTGAGCGAAATCGAGCATGCGAAGATTTGGTTTTGGAGCGGTTTCCCATTCTATGGAAATATCGACTTCCAGCAAACGCTCAATAGCACTTGCATCTTTTCGCAGTGGTAAGACCTGCACAAGAAGATGCGGCACGCCTCGTGCGTCGGTAATTTTCGCTGTGTATTGCCATTCGTCAGACAAAAAAGTGGCTTGTTGGGGAAGGATTTTAATGGGTAAGGGTTCTGTGCTGGAAGGGGTCACGGTGACGGAGAGAATTCGTCCGAAACTTTTTAACGCCTCTCTGTGTACAATTGTGGGTAGCTGGCCAAATTCGCTTACGGGTACTGCGTCTGAGAAGGTAAGCTCACCGGAAAAGCCTGTTTTTATTGGTGTTGCGTCTTGCCATTGTAACCTTTTGTGGAAGATTGTAGTTTCATGAGATTGAGAAAGCAATGCTGAAGCAGAGGCTAAAAAACATATTATCAGTAGCTTAGGGTGGAGTGTCATGCGATATTTTTCGTTTGGCGCAACGGCTTAAACCATTTGGTAGTCTATTTATTGCAACCGCTACGCAATTTTTTTCATCGCAAAGTTGTTGTATTATTGCTCATTCTTTTCATTCACCTTAAAAGAAATCGTTTCTCTATGAACAAAAGCTTTAAACTAATCCTTGTGGTAATGTCGTTGCTGGTGATAGCGTGCGATGTGCGTGCACAGGATCCTGAGTTTACGCAGTTCTATGCCAACCCGCTCTACTTAAACCCAGCATTTGCAGGAACCAATCGCTGTCCGCGCTTGGTGATGAACTACCGCAACCAGTGGCCTTCTTTAACAGGCAATTTTGTAACAACTAGTGCCTCATTCGATCAGCATGTACCAACAATCCAAGGGGGTTTAGGTCTTATGGTTTTGAATGATCGTGCTGCTCAAGGCACCCTGAATACTACTACAGTTAGCGGAATCTATTCCTATCAGCAGCCAATCTCTCGCAAGTTTTCCATCAAAGCGGGTTTTCAAGCAAGTTACTTCCAAAAGACATTGGATTGGAGTCAGTTGACTTTTGGCGACATGATTGATCCTCGAAAGGGATTCATTTACCAAACGAATGATGTTCAACGAGGAGGACAAGTAAAGGCAATCGATTTTTCTGCCGGTTTGCTTGGTTTCAGTGATAAGTTTTATGGAGGCTTCGCTGTTCATCATTTGAACGAACCCAATGAATCGTTGATCCTGGGCACAAGCAGACTTCCAATGAAATATACGGTGCACGCCGGAGCAGTTATTCCTATCGAAAAGAAAAGCCGAGACAATGACGCTCGCCTATCTCCCAACGTATTGTACCGCCGTCAAGGTGAGTTTCAGCAATTGAATCTGGGCATGTATGTCAGCAAGGGGCCGTTGGTGGCCGGAGTGTGGTTCCGTGGATTACTTTTCGGACAGACCTACCGCGATGCGTTCATAGCGACCATAGGAATTCAAACGGATGTAATACGCTTCGGTTATAGTTATGACGTGACTATCTCAGAACTTACACCATCAACAGGCGGTTCTCACGAAGTATCACTAGGCATCAACTTCGATTGCCGCCAGAAAAAAAAGAAGTTCCGTACAATAGCGTGTCCATCTTTCTAGTTGAGCAAATTGTTTAAACGATAAATCGAACCATCAAAATCAAATGGAAATCATGAAAACCGTTTCAAAGATGTTCATAGGATTAGCCGCCATTGCAGTAGCGAGCTTCTTCACATCGTGCGACAAGGAGCGATCGGGTGCAACCGGTTGGTCCTACAACGATGAAAAAAACGGAGGTTTTGAACGACAAGATTACGTGGAGCAGGAGACCGGTCCAGGCCTAGTGCTTGTGGAAGGAGGAACGTTCACCATGGGTCGTGTCGAGGATGACCTCAACTTCGCTTGGGATAACATTCCCCGCCGCGTTACTGTATCGTCATTCTATATGGATGAGACCGAGGTAACCAACCAGTTTTGGAATGATTACCTCCATTGGTTGAAATTGGTCTACGGTGATACCTACCCTGAATTGGTAAATCGTGCGTTACCGGATACCAATATCTGGCGCGAGGTTACCGAATACAATGAGCCACAAGTAGATTATTATCTGCGTCATCCGGCCTATCGCGACTACCCTGTGGTTGGCGTTAGCTGGTTGCAGGCAAGCGAGTATTGCGTATGGCGCACAGACCGTGTCAACGAGTTAATCCTTATTCGTGAAGGTCTTATGTCATACAGTCCAAGTGGCCAAGCTGATGAGGAGCACTTCACAACAGATTCCTATCTGTCGGGTCAATACTCTGGTGACGCTGCATCGGGTGGTCTGAAGGATTTCAACCCCAAAGGAACAGGAACACGATTGGTGACTATGTCGGATGGTATTATCCTGCCTCGTTACCGCTTACCGACCGAAGCTGAATGGGAGTATGCAGCGCTCGGACTTGTAGGAAATTCATTCCAGGAATTGATTACGGATCGTCGCACCTATCCTTGGAATGGTCACTATGTGCGCAATGATGATAATGGAGGACGATTCTTCGGAACGATCCGTGCGAACTTTGTGCGAGGCTCAGGAGACTACATGGGTGTCGCTGGATATTTGAACGATAATGCTGATATCACAGCTCCTGTATACGCATACCCACCAAACGATTACGGATTGTTCAACATGTCGGGCAATGTATCGGAGTGGGTGATGGACGTTTACCGTCCGCTATCCCCTGAAGATAAAAGTGAGTTCCGTCCTTTCCGAGGCAACGTGTACAAGACTCGTGTGCTTAATAGCGATGGAAGTTTTGCAGACAAGCACGACAAGAATATTTATGATATCGATGGGGTAGCTTATTTCCTGAAGAACTATCAGGAACAAGCCGCAACTCGCCTTACCCAGACGTCATTGACTTTGCTTGAGCAGTGTAATCTGAAAATAACTGCTGCTCAAGAAAAAATTAAGGAGAGGAAAGACGACGAAGCACAGGACGCGATGCAAGAGGCGATGGATTTGGTAACAGATTCTGAAGACTTGGTTGCCGCTGATATACGTGATGGAATGTCTGATTATATCGTGAGCACTCCGGGTGAGGTAAAGCGTCGTAATGTTTCGGTTGAAGAGAACATCGACCGTCGCAACTACCGCAAGGCGGACTATATCGACTACCACGATGGCGATTTTAACAGCAGTATCTATTACGCTAATGCAGACATGGAGCAAGATAAAAACCGAATGTATGAGTGGGGTGTTACCTCGCTCATCAACGATCGCGCTCGTGTATACAAAGGAGGCAATTGGAGAGATCGTGCATATTACACGATACCAGGCACACGCCGCTATCTCGATGAGCGTCGTTCTATGTCAACGCTTGGCTTCCGCTGTGCGATGGATCGCTTGGGAAGTCCTACCGGTATTGCTTCAGGAGAATAAGTAGCACGTTGTTCAAATTTCGATATGGAAACCCCGGTCACTGCGATCGGGGTTTTTACTTTTAGCCCATGATTCAACGCATATTCGAACAGTTCTTGAAAACGCGGTCGGTTACTACTGATACGCGAAAGATTACACCTGGAGATGTCTTTTTTGCCTTGAAAGGAGATAATTTCAATGGCAATGCGTTTGCGGCAAGAGCATTGGAGATGGGAGCCTCTTTGGCTGTCATAGATGAGCCACAGACGCCACACGACGATCGTATGATCTTGGTTGATAACGTGCTTTTTTCATTGCAGCATTTAGCAAGGATGTACCGTGAAAGTTTGACGATTCCATTCCTAGCCATCACCGGAAGCAACGGTAAAACAACTACCAAGGAACTCTTACGCGATGTGCTTGCGCAGCGATATCGTGTGAGTGCGACGATCGGGAATTTGAACAATCACATTGGTGTGCCGCTAACCTTGCTGGCGATACCTGCGAATTGCGAATTGGCCATCATTGAAATGGGAGCCAATCACCAAGGTGAAATTCGCAGCTACTGCGAATATGCAAAGCCTACGCATGCCCTGATTACCAACATGGGTAAAGCGCATTTGGAAGGTTTTGGCGGAGAGGAAGGCGTGGTGAAGGGGAAGAGGGAATTGTATGACAACGTGCATGGCTCGGGCGGCGTCATTTTCGTGAATACGGATTTGGAGAAATTGCGGAAAGCGTCGGAGGGCATGAAGACCATTCCCTATGCAAGCAGCGATTTGGAATGCGTTTCGGAAAGCCCGACACTGGTTTATGCGCATGTGCACAACGATGAGCGCACGGAATATGCGACGCAACTTGCGGGTGCATACAACCTCTACAATATCGCTTCGGCGATTGTGGTTGGAGAGCACTTCGGCGTATCGAACGAACAGATTCATATGTCAATATGCGGATACACGCCCGACAACAATCGCTCACAAATCAAGCGCACAGAACGCAATACGCTCATCATGGACGCCTACAATGCCAATCCAACGAGTTTGGAGTTTGCGTTGGAAGCATTGAGCAAGCAAACGGCTGAAAAGAAGTATTTCGTCATTGGTGATATGCTAGAGTTGGGTGATATGGGGCCGTCTGAACATCTTCATATTATTGAAGTTGCGCAGCGCTTGGGATTGAATGGCATACTGGTAGGCCCCATTTTCATATCGATTTGGAAGGTGGGAGATTATCCCGTTTTTGAAAATAACGTGGCAGCCAAGGCCTATCTGGAAACACTCACTATGCGCGATCATGTGGTGTTGATTAAGGGTTCGCGGGGAATTAAACTCGAAGAAGTGGTAAGCGCGCTGTGACGCGGTAATTTTGCGATTGACTATGAGCAAGAAAAATTTCATTGAAGAATTGAAGTGGCGCGGCATGTTGCACGATGTGATGCCAGGCACAGAAGACGAACTACAGAAGGGTATGGTGCGCGGTTACATCGGTTTCGACCCAACGGCAGATTCACTTGGCGTGGGTAATCTCGTGCAAATCATGACACTGTTGCACTTCCAGCAATGTGGTCACAAGCCAATGGCATTGATTGGCGGCGCAACGGGCATGGTGGGCGATCCTAGTGGTAAAAGTGCCGAACGCAATTTGCTGGATGAAGAAACGCTGCGTCATAACCAAGCGTGTCAGCAAGGGCAGATTGAGAAATTTCTTGACTTCAATTGCGGCGAGAACTCGGCGGCAATGGTAAATAATTACGACTGGTTCAAGTCGTTTGGCTTTTTGGAATTTATCCGCGATGTGGGCAAGCACATCAGCGTGAATTATATGATGGCAAAGGACTCGGTGAAGAGTCGTTTGGAAACCGGCATGTCGTTTACTGAATTCAGCTACCAATTGGTGCAGGGCTACGACTTCTATTATTTGTGGAAGAACAGTGGCGTGATGTTGCAGATGGGCGGAAGCGACCAATGGGGCA
>CAMBPD010000107.1 GCA_945869405.1 Chryseobacterium gleum
ATTCTTTCTGGATTTGCACCGTCTTTATCCACCTTATTAATTGCGAAGATCATAGGAACACCTGCAGCTTGCGCGTGACTGATTGCTTCTTTTGTTTGAGGCATCACGCTGTCGTCGGCAGCAATAACGATGATGGCTAAGTCGGTTACTTTGGCACCGCGTGCACGCATGGCTGTAAATGCCTCGTGACCTGGAGTATCTAAGAAAGTAATCTTGCGTCCGCCGGCCAATTCAACGCTGTAGGCGCCGATGTGCTGAGTAATTCCGCCCGCCTCACCAGCGATAACGTTCGCTTTTCTAACGAAGTCGAGCAGGGATGTTTTACCGTGGTCGACGTGTCCCATTACGGTAATAACCGGTGGACGTGTTATGAGGTCGTCTGGATTGTCTGCTTCTTCAGCAATGGATTCAGAGACATCTGCGCTAACAAATTCTACTTCGAATCCGAATTCTTCCGAAATGATATGAATTGTTTCGGCGTCGAGGCGTTGGTTGAGCGAGGCGAAGATGCCTAATTGCATGCATGCCTTGATGATTTCAGTGGGCTGAATATCCATCATTGAAGCCAATTCGCTCACCGTAACGAACTCAGTGAGTTTCAGCACAAGGTTTTCGGCTTGTTGACGCGCAGCTTCCTCTTCGGAGCGTCGCGCAACGAAGTCACGCTTCTCGCGACGGAATTTACTTGACTTCGACTTTCCCTGTCCACCAAGGCGCGCCAGTGTGGCCTTCACCTGGTTTTGTATGTCTTGCTCGCTTAGTTCTGTTTTCTTTGGTTCAGCAGGCTTGACGCTGGTGCGTTGTTGGCGTTTGTCGATTTCCTGCTGACGCTGAATATCTACTTTGCCTACGCGCTTGCGCTTGCGCTTCTCTGCTTCTAAGTTGGCGGCGTCGGCTTTCTTTTTCTCAGGGCTAACTGGCAATTCTATTTTACCCATCAACTTAACCCCAGTGAGCTTTTCAACTTTTACTCGGATAAGTTCTTTTTCTGGTTCGGGCGCTCTTTCTTGCGGTGGAGTTGGCGCAACTACTTTAACAGCAGCTTTGGGCTCTACAACAGTTTTTGCTGATGAGCCTGCCTTTTGGGCCGGAGCTACTTCAGCAGGCCCCTCTGTTTTTTTGCGCCCTTTTGTTTTTGGTTTTTCTAGGCTTGAAAGATCAATCTTGCCCACTATTTTCACCTCGTGTGGTCTATCTTCTGCAGGTGCATCCGCTTCTACAACAGGCTGCACGCCCTCCTCAACAATAGGCTCTATAGCCTTTTCGGCGATTGGTTCGACAACAGGTTCAGGAGCTTTTGTTGCAGGTTTTTCTTTTACCTCAACCTTGCGCTTGAACTTGCTGTAATCAATATCTTGTTCTTCGTCTTCTTTAATTCCGCTCTTGGTTTTTTTAGTGTCCTCGAGCGTAATTGTAGCGCGTGACTCGCGCACTTTTGCAGCTGTCGCTGCAGATTTTTCCTTCGCGGCTACGTCACCAGCGAATTCACCTAGAAGCAATTCATAAGAATCTGCTTCAATCTTCGCCATCGGGTTATTTTCTAACTTGAATCCTTTCTTTGAAAGAAATTCAACGATAGTGTCTTTACTAACGCCGAGCGTTACTGCTGCTTTTCCAAGCCTTTGTGGTCCTTTAACTTCAGACATATTCCAAAAAATTGTCGGTAGAGCACAACGCAATGGTCAGATTCAGGTAGCTATATGTTTGCTTCTGCTTACTGTTTCATTGCTGTATACTCTGTTGACGTTGCCGTTATTGTATATTAATTTGCGGGTGAAAGGTAGTTTGTTTTGTTGGGTTTCACTATAAAATCATCAATTTCATAGTATTTTTCCTCACTGTAACGAACGAATAATCAAAGGTAATCCTGTGCTGAAATCGATCCTTTTTTCTTTTACGGTTACTCTGTGCTGGACGACGACCGAGTGCGCGGCCCAATTAAAAGTCGTTTTCTTTCTTTCGCCCAATTGCACTATTTGCCAGTTTTACTCACTCGAGATGCGTCAGCTTTCAGAAGATTACCGCGAGAGTGAGATTGAATTTGTGGGGTATGCCGTAGGACCTTTGCTGACCGACAGCATTGTAGATGCCTATCGCAGGGTTTATAAAATACCTTTTCCTGTGTGGCCCGACGATTCGATGCACTGGGTATTGAACGCTACTGTTACTCCGGAAGTCTTTGTCATCCAAAATGACGTTGTGCAGTATCACGGCAGAATTGATGATAGTTTTGTTCGGGTTGGTAGACGCAGGGCGCAGGTGAAGAATAAAGAGTTGCGAAGTGCAGTAGAAAGTATATTGCACGGGGTCTTGGTAGAAACAAAATACGCTGCGCCCGTTGGATGTATTATTGAAAAAAATAAACCATGAAGAGACTAATTGTTGTCGCTTTTTTGTGCTGTTCTATTGTCGCTCAGGCGCAAGTGAACTTTTCTGAGCACATCGCTCCCATCATCTTTGAGCATTGCACCAAGTGCCATCGCGAAGGTGAAATAGGTCCGTTGCCATTGACGAGCTACGCTGAGGTTGCTTCTTCTGCTTCTATTGTTGAATACGTCACGGGCATTCGTTACATGCCGCCGTGGACACCGGATCATACGTACCGAACGTTTCGAGATGAGAACGTTTTGACTGACGATGAAATATCGCTCATCGCTGCGTGGGTTGCTGCTGGTGCCCCGGAGGGCGACCCTTCTCTTACACCACCTGTGCCCGTCTTCCCGGAAGGCTCTCAAGTAGGCACCCCCGATTTGGTGCTCACTATGGCAGAACCTTTTCAGCACGTTGAAAATAATGCTGATATGTACAAGGTTTTTGTCTTGCCAACAGGTCTTACGGAAGATCGCGACATTGAAGCAATCGAGGTTCGCGCCGACAACAAGGACATCTGCCACCATGCAATTTTGGGTGTTGATATAAGTGGCCAGGCTGCGCAATTCGACGCGGCAGCGCCTGGCTACGGGTACACACAATTTGGCGGATTCGGATTTAATCCGGTAGATAATTTTTTTAGTGCTTGGGTTCCGGGAACGAGCCCACTGGTGTTTCCGCCTTCTTTAGGCAAGAAGCTTTATGCCAATTCCGACTTGCTCATCCAAATGCATTATGGTCCGTCGAGTATTGATCAAACCGATCAAACCAGCGTGAATATTTTCTTTTCCGACACGCCTATACAGCGTTATGTGCAAACAACAGCGATTAATCCGCAAAATCTGGATGAGCCGTTTTTCATTTTACCGGGGGAAGTAAAAACCTTTCACGGTACAATAGATGTTCCCGTGGATGTCTCGTTGATTAGTGTTGGGCCTCATGGGCATCTAATCTGCAGCAGCTATGAGGTCTATGCCGTAAGTCCCAGCGCACAGGATACCATTAACATTATCAAGATTCCGGAATGGGATTTCAATTGGCAAGGCTCATTTGCATTTCCGAATTTGACACGCATTCCTGCGGGATATACTGTGCATTGTCTGGGTTCATATGATAATACAGCTGATAACCCGATGAATCCGAATGATCCTCCGCAATTGATGACTTGGGGTGAGTCGACCACCGAGGAAATGTACTTGTGTTTCCTGCAGTTTGTATTGTACTTGCCGGGCGACGAAAGCATCTCCCTGCCAACGCTCAATGAGGAATTCATGATGGTTTATCCGAAGGAGCAACTTTTCCCATGTTATCCCAACCCTGCCTTTAGTGAGTTGACCGCCGGCTTTCACCTGCTTCAACCCAAGTCGCTTTCGCTAGAGGTTCTGGATATTCAGGGAAGGAAGCAGACATCTGTTTTCCGCAACCGTTCGTTTGGGATGGGCTATCACAGAGAACGCATCGCTTTGGATGCATTGCCCAATGGAACGTATGTGTATCATTTGTCTGGTGACAACTTCGATCAATCGCAACGATTCGTGATTCAACGTTGAAGCATTCATTGAACGCCAGAGCAACAGCAAAACGGTTTTGGTTGGTGCTGCCTTTGCTGGTCTATGCTCTTGTGGAGAGTTTTCAGGGACGAAACGACTGGGATATTTTTCTGTCCGCTTCGCGTTCGTTGTTTGCGGGTGAAGACGTGTATTCAGCTACCTTTTTTGATGGGTATCATTACTACTACAGTCTATTCTTCGCCACACTGCTTTACCCTTTTGCACTATTGCCTGCGGTGGTAAGTAAGTTTTTGTGGCTTTCTATAAATCTGCTTCTGGTGGTGCATATTTTCAAGCGTGTACTAAACAGAGCGGCCAATGATGTTCTTACAGCGCGCACGAAGCAATGGCTTTTGTTTTTTGTGTTGATAGGTATGCTGCGTTTTCTAAAGAGCAATCTGCATTTAGGACAAACCACCATTCTATTGCTTGCGCTTGCGCTGGAGGCTCTTCATCAAGAGAGCAAAGGTCGTTCTTGGTGGGCTGGCACATGGCTCGCTTTCGCCATCAACATCAAGTTGCTGCCCGCTGTATTTATTCCTTATTGGATATATCGTTTTCGATTGAAGGCTGCGCTAGTAGCTGTTTGCGTGTGTTTGATTTTATGGCTTATGCCGTCGTTGTGGTTGGGGCAGGAGCGAAATGGGCAGTTGATGGGATCATACCTTGAACTGATCGACCCGCTGCAGGCAAAGCATATTTTGGACGTCGAGGAAACGAGTTTTCACGGCCTGTCGACCTGGCTTTCCGCGCTGCTCTCGGCCGAGGCACGCGAGCACAATGGGTTGGACTATAAGCGACACATTGCTGATGTGGATCTGCAAACGCTCGCCGGTATAATTATGCTTGTTCGGTTATTTTTCGTGGGGCTCACGTTGTGGTTTTTGCGCACTATGCCATTTCAAGCAGCTCCAGGTCGCTATCATCAATTTCGGGAAATCAGTTATCTGCTGTTGATTGTTCCATTGATTGCACCCCATCAGCAGCACTATGCATTTTTATTTGCCTTGCCGGCTTTCACCTGTGTTTTGTCTTCATTGCTTTATTCAGGTAAGCCATGGACGCATTGGCGCTGGGTCTTCATGGGGTTGGTTGCGGTGTGCTTCAATGCCGCATTGTGGCTTGGCGCTTTCAACGCATTTTACAATCACTACAAGCTAGCCACCTATGGCGCACTGCTTCTGGTTGTATTGCTTGCGCGTGTGGATGTAGGGATAATGGAAACGAAAAAAAGTGGGGACGAGCCCCACTTTTCATAAATAATTTCGCTGATGTTATTCGAATTCCGCCTTCAGTATTCGAACGACTTCTTCTACTGTTTCTTCTTCTAGGTCGGTACGTTTCACCAAATCTTCTTTTGGAATGGCTAGAACTGAGCGTGCGGTATCGCAACCGATATTTTTCAATTCTTCGATAATCCAAGCATCGATTTCGTCTGAGAATTCTTCCAAATCCACATCGTCTATATCGGTATCTGTTTCGCGGTACACATCGATTTCAAATCCGGTGAGGCGACCAGCCAACTTGATGTTGTTACCGCCTTTACCGATTGCCAACGATACCTGATCGGGTTTTAGGAAGACATCAGCCTTCATGTTTTCGCGATCGAGGTTGATGCTCGAGATTTTGGCAGGCGCCAATGCGCGAGTGATGAGTAATTGATCGTTGCTAGTGTATTGAATGACATCGATGTTTTCGTTGCGAAGTTCACGCACGATAGAGTGAATACGTGCCCCCTTCATACCTACGCAAGCGCCAACAGGGTCTACACGATCGTCGTAGCTTTCAACGGCCACTTTAGCGCGCTCACCCGGTTCGCGTACGATTTTCTTGATGGTGATAAGACCGTCGAAAACCTCAGGAACTTCTTGTTCGAAAAGCTTTTCGAGGAACTCAGGCGCGGTTCGGCTGAGCACAATTTGAGGGGAATTGTTGCGCAAATCCACTTTGTATACCACTGCGCGAATGGTGTCGCCCTTTTTGTAAAAATCTGAAGGGATTTGTTGATCTTTTGGCAAAATAAGCTCGTTGTCTTCGTCATCGAGCACAAGCATTTCCTTCTTCCATACTTGGTAAACCTCACCCGAGATGATATCGCCAACTCGTTCGCGGTATTTTTGGTAGAGATGGTCTTTTTCAAGATCCATAATACGCGATTGAAGGTTTTGGCGCATTGCCAAAATGTTGCGTCTTCCGAAGTCTTCAATTTTTATTTCTTCGATAAGTTCTTCTCCAACCTCGAGATCTGACACAATTTTTTGAGCCAAACCCACTTCTATTTGAGCTACCTCGTCGTCGAGTTCTCCGTCGGGAACAATTTCGCGCGTGCGCCAAATTTCAAGGTCACCGCGGTCTGGGTTAATAATGATATCGAATCCGTCGTCGGCACCCCAGCGCTTGAGGATCATGCTGCGGAAAACCTCGTCGAGGATTTGGTTCATGGTTTCGCGATCGATGTTCTTCAACTCTTTGAAGTCGCCGAACGCTGACATTAGATTTAAACCTTTCATCGGAATTGATTTTTAGATGATGTTACTTTTTTATGCGATTATTTGAAGCGAATCATCACTTTGGCCTCCCCTAGTTCGGAATAGTCCAAAGTAATCTCACGCTCTACAATTTTTTTTCCTTTTTTGCCCGGAACCTCTTCCTTCTGAGAGGTTTTCAGTGTTATTCCTGTTTCCGTAGCGGCCAACAATTCCCCTTCAATTTTAGTTTTATCTAGCTTCTTTACAGCAAGGTATCGCCCAATGTTTTTTAAGTATTGACGAACTACTTTCAGTGGCTTGGTGAGATCAGGAGAGGAAACCTCCAAGGAGTAGTCCTCCACTTCGCGATCCATCTCGTGGAGTATGTGCCGGTGAACATCGGTGCACGCCTCTATAGTTACACTTGCGTCACTATCAAGGGTTACATCAATGACATTGCCGGGGCGCACGGTTACTTCAACGATAAACATATCGCTGCCTGCAATCTTGGTTTCTATAAGGGTTGTTACCGATTCTCGTGTAATCATTGTTTAGGATTTGGGAGTTTATACCAAAGAAAAGAGGGGCTTGAGACCCCTCTTCACATCGTTATTTTCTGTGCCTAAAGCGATGCAAATATACACTTGATCTCATATTTCGTTATTATTTTTTCTATTTCGCTAAAAATTACTGGTAATTAACAGAATGTTGTTGTCTTTTATTTCTGTTTAACGCGGTGTTTAAAATACATGGTTTAACTTGCGCCCCGTTTGTGACATACCTCAAACACGTAAAGATTGAAACAACTATGGGATTCGTATCATTTAATTCTAAAGATCATCCATTTTTTGACGAATTGAAAAATCGTGTGGATGCATATTTCGAAAATAACGGGATTAATCGCTGGGGAAACTGGAAAATTTATTTGAAGACGGTTGTCTTCATGACCCTTTTGGTAGGGCTTTATGCGTGGCTAGTGTTTTTTACTCCAGGCATAGGAATGAGTCTTTTGCTCTGTTCTTTGCTCGGTATCACGCTTGCGGGAGTCGGATTTAATGTAATGCACGACAGCGCTCACGGAAGTTTTTCGAAGCATGACTGGGTGAATAATATCATGGGCTACTCGCTGAACATCATGGGTGGCGATGTGCACTTGTGGAGGACGAAGCACAACATGATTCACCATAGCTTCACCAATATTGATGGTCTAGACGATGATATTGACGTTCAGCCTGTTCTGCGCATGAATGCTAACCAACCACGATTTTGGATACACCGCTTTCAACATATATACGCGTTTATTTTTTACGCATTGAATTATGCCTTTTGGGTGTTTTATTTTGATTTTCTCAAGTACTTCACTGGCAAAGTTGGTGGAACGAAAATCAAGAAGTACAAGTTTTGGGATCACATTAGTTTTTGGGCCACCAAGATTTTTTATTTCACCATGTTCATCATCGTTCCGATGTTTAGAATTGGAGTAGTAGAGACTATTTTAGGATATTTATTGCTTACGTGCATCACGGGTACTGTTATCGCGGTGGTGTTTCAGTTGGCTCACGTAGTAGAAGAAACTCACTTCCCAGTGCCAATAGAGGGAAAGGTTGACGTTGAATGGGCCGTTCACCAAATCAATACCACAAGCAATTTCGCGACGAAAAACAAAATTGTTTCATGGTTTACGGGAGGCCTAAACTATCAGGTCGAGCATCATTTGTTTCCTCGTATTTCTCATGCGCACTACCCCGCCATCAACCAAATAGTAAAGGACACGTGTGCTAAGTTTGGTGTTACCTATAACGAGCACCGCACAGTTCTATCGGCTGTTCGCTCGCACGTTGTGCACCTTCGCGAGACAGGTCGCAGAGATTAACAAACTTGCTACGTTATTTATTCCGAGAGGCATAGCGGTAAGCAATGCTCACAGGAGATTGCTAGCCATCACAAATCACTCAAATGGCAGTGTTTGGCTTGATACAGTGCCCATAGGATTCGCAAGAGTGCCCGAGAGGTTCTCGTGATTACTTGCTCTGTTTTGAGAATAGTCTTTGCGAATGGGAGCAGAAACGAATAACTGCTGCAGAGCGATTGTCTCCTTTTTACTGAAACACCTTGCTTCTATTGTCCTTACTGAACGGAGAGTGTCACCGTTTTAGCCCCTTTCGCTGTGCTGTAGACAATGTTGGTCGTTTGCAGGTCGATGCCTGGAATTACATCGAGGGTTTTTCCATCAAATCCTTCCAGAACCGTATTGCAGTTTGCTTTAGTCTCTCCTGTGCGCTTTAGAATTTTCAGGCTACCATTCTTCGAAACGGTAACCAACATATCGTCACCGTTCACTTTTGCAGAGGCAATGCCCACAATGACATCGTCGCTGGTGGGTTGGTACTTCCAGCCAGAGGTTGGTTTGCCGTCGATGCCTATGTTTAAGAGCATTCCATCGCTTGTGCCAACTATGAGTCGGTATTTTTTTGTGTTGTCGTAATCTGCCACAAGCAGATTGGAGGTTACCTCAGGGGTGGTAGAGAATGGAAAACCGGGCAGGAAATTTCCGTTGCGATCAACAAGGAAAACACCTTCGCTCGTGGCGAAGGCCATTTGTAGTTTGTTGTTCTTGAGCGCATCTAGCTGCAGCACGCTGCCAAGCACAGGGCCAGCGATATCGAGCGTCCAAAGAGGTTTACTTGAAGCGTCAATTAATTCGAGTTTGTTTTTTCCATCGTGCGCCAGGGTTTCTTTTTCGTTCGTGTTGTGGTTTATCATCTGCCACGACTGCGCGGTTTCATCCAATGCTTTCGATGGTTCTACCGTGTTTTCTGTGGGTTCAGGGACAACGAGGGTTTGCGCTGCCGGGGTATCTTTTATGCGAATGGGCAGGGCAATACTCACGAGTAACTGGCCTTTTAGGCTGGTTTCTGTTGAAATGCCCCAGGGTCCCGCTCCTTCAATGAGCATCATTAGGCTAGTGGGAAGAAGTGCTATCTCTCGGTTGGTCTGAAAAACCAAACGCCCGGAGTTTTTGCTTGTTTGCTTTGCAAAGGCAGAGAATTCTGGTGTATCGGCTAATGCACGTTGTGCATTTTTAATCAGTTTCAGCGGGTTTGGCGTTGCGGCAGCAAATAGATATCCATTGTATTGCACAATGTAGTTGGGCTCAATGGTAATCGAAGGAATGAGATTGCGTTGAAACGCCATCGGATAGGCCACTGCATAGATGCCGTCGTTCGGAACTGCTTGGGCAGCCAAGAGCGGCTGCAATAGCTCAATGGCGTTTGCGCTATCGGCTAT
>CAMBPD010000108.1 GCA_945869405.1 Chryseobacterium gleum
TTCAGATAGCGGATGAACTCAAGCGTTTCAGATTTAAGAAGTTTCAGGTCGATCATAACATGGTGATGCCCGTGCTTGCTGAATGGAACACGTTTGACGACTACTTAGCCGCGCTGAACACAAAGTTTCGCACCAAAGCGAAGTCTGCACTGAAGCGCTCATCAACGTTGAGGGAAGTAGACGCTTCTGCTGCTGACGTAATGAAGCACGCCGAGGCCATGCAGCAGCTGTATGAAAATGTGTATCGCAAGGCCGATTTTCGATTGGGTAAACTCGAGGCCAAGGCATTGGTAAACCTCTTAACTCACATCCCCAATCAGTTCTTTGTTCGCCAGTATTTCTTGAATGAGGAATTGGTCGGGTTCATGTCGGCAATGCGGTGTGGTGAGGTTATGGAGGCGCATGTCGTCGGTATCGATTACACTTCCAACCGTGACCATGGTGTGTACCAGAGAATACTCTACGATTACGTCGAACTCGCTATTCGTATGCGGTGCAATCGCATAGTGTATGGTCGCACAGCAGCCGAAATAAAATCGACGGTGGGCGCATATCCGGTGAACTTAACGTGCTGCATCAAGCACAGAAGAATTATTTCTAACGCCTTGCTCTCCATGATTATTAATTATGTGAAGCCATCGGATTATCCGCAAAGAGAGCCTTTCAAGGCAGAGGTATTGACCAAGGTGCAACATCTTACCCTTTACAAAAACCATGAGTGGCATCCAACGAAATGAGCGTGTATTGTTGTTGGTATTGGCTGCTATTCAGTTCACCAATATTGTAGACTTCATGATCATGATGCCAATGGGCGATATACTCAAAAAGGAGTTGTCTATTGGGCCTAAGCAGTATGGTTTTCTTGTGGCTAGCTATGGCATCGCAGCATTCGTAACGGCATTCGCCGGAGTATTTTATCTCGATAACTTGGATCGTCGCAAAGCATTGTTAACCGCCTACTTCGGTTTCATGATTGGTACGTTATCCAGTGCATTACTTCCCAATACCGAAAGTGATACGTTGAACTACTGGTTATTTGTGGTTACACGCGTAATAACAGGTCTAACTGGCGGTTTGTTGGGCGGACTTGTGTTGTCTATTGTTGGCGACACTATTCCTATCGAACGAAGGGGGCGAGCGATGGGTATTGTAACCATGTCATTTTCACTAGCCGCTATTTTGGGAATGCCGGTGGCATTGACGCTGGTGGACGCATTCGACAACGATTGGCATGTGCCTTTTTATGGGGTCACACTGCTGGCAATTCCTATCTGGCTGATGGCTTGGAAGCAGATACCCCCCATGGGCGAGCATTTGAAAAACAGACCCGCCTTCGATCGCACGGCTGCGATACGTTTGGCATTTACCTCTCGTGAACAGCGCAACGCCTTGTTGTTTACTGTGTTGCTGGTGTTGGGTCAGTTCACGGTTATTTCCTTTATGACTCCGTTCTACATTAACAATGTTGGCTTAGAACAACGAGACATAAAGTGGATATATCTAGTGGGTGGAGCAGCAACAGTGGTCAGTGGTTTTTTTATTGGTAGAATGGTAGACAAGGTCGGACGCTTTCGTGTATTCACAGTTGCAGCTTTGTTGAGTATCATACCTGTTTTGGTTATCACACATCTGCCGGTCGTGCCCTTGTATGTTGTGCTTACCATTGCTGCATTTTTCTTTGTACTCGTTTCTGGTCGTATGATACCCGCCAATACCATAGCTACTTCAGTGGTCAACCCGCAGCAGCGCGCAGGTTTCATGAGTTTAAATTCGGCAATGATGTCTTTGGCGAGCGGTTCGTCTGGAATTATCGCAGGTCTGATAATTTCACAGTCAGATGAAAATGCACCACTCATGAATTTTGAGTACGTAGGCTATTTGGCAGCGGCAAGCACCTTGCTTTCCCTCGCAGTCGTGCGTGTGTTGAAGAGAATTGCAGAGGCCAAGGCGAGGTAGTTTTGTGACGGCTTCTCTACTGATGGCGTTCTAGCCTCCATATGGTTGCGAATTCAATGTGTAGCACGGTATGCATACGCTTTACACTAATCGCCTATACGTATAGGGCGATGCGCCAACTGTTTTTTGGGCCTGAGCCGATGAGTTCATTGTAGCCATGTTCCTGAAGTTTTTGCTCGGCTTCTTGAGAGGTAAGATCGCGCATCATATTGGGTAAAGTTAGTGGGCGGGCAACGTGCAAGTTCTTATTTTTGCATCGCACTAATGAGAATCATAGCTACCATACCCCACCCTCAGTTGAAGATTTCAATTTTCTTGTACAACGAGAAGTATATCATTGAACTCGAGGGTGGCCAGTACAAGCAGTCGTTCAAGATAAGTGCGGATAGTATTGCAGGCCTAGAGGGTGTGAAAGCTCTCATCACAAGTGAGTTATTAGACAATTGCATGGTCAGATTTTCGGGTATGCATTCAGATTTTAAAAAGGCGTTTGAACAAATTGGAAAGTAAATAATGATCGCGAAAATTTCTATAGCGGTGAGTGCAGTATTGGCTGCCTGCGTCGTGTTTTTATGGGTGAAGGTGGCTTCACTGGATGCCTTAACCGATACACCCTCTGAAGAGGTCGCAATTGCCGCCGCATTTAGCGGAGATGGGGGTCCGCGCGCCACAGTGGTGGCCTATGTAAATGGCGACACACTCAATACAGCATATGATTTTATTGTGGAGAAATCGAAAGATCTCGATCAAAAGATGCAGTCAGCTGAAGAGCGCGTGAAAAAGGAGTTTGTCCCCCGTCAAGCACAATACGAGCAAAATATGCGCTATGCACAAGAGCATCCAGAGATGTCCGAACCAGAGGCAATTGCACTACAGAATGATATGGAACGTTTGCAGAAGGAGATGGACGAAATTCAGCAGCGTGAGGTAGGTGTTCTTCAAAAGAAGGAGACTCAGTTGCAGCAAGAGCTCTTGGACCGCGTGAATAAGTTCTTGGTCAAGTATACCCAGGAGCGGGGAATAGACTACGTCATCAATAAGCAAAGTGAGTTCCAGCTAATTCTATTCGGTAACGCCGACTATGATATCACTGCGGAGGTAATTGCTGGTTTAAATGCGGAGTATGCCGCCGAAAAAGGAGCCAAATGAGTTTAGCCGCTAGAAAATTAAAGGAGAATATTTCGGAGTACATCATTTTCCTTTGGCAGATGGAAGATCTTCTTCGTGCCGTGCAATTCGACGCCGATACATTGGATGAATTTATTGGATCATACACGCCTGATGAAGCATCCTTTACCATAGAAAAGAAATGGTTTACTCAGCTATCGTCGAGCATGCGAAAAGATGGTGTTGAACAGCGCGGACATGTAAGTGAAATACATGAGCTCATTTTTGAGTTAAATTATTTACACAACACCTTACTCAATATCGTTCAAGATGCATCTTATTCCGAAGCGTATCGCATCGCGCAGCCATACATCAAGGAATACGTGGCTCGAACCGATGGTAAGTCGACCAACGATATAGAAGCGTGTCTCACAGCGTTGTATGGACTGATGGTGTTGCGCTTGCGCAAAGAGCATGTCTCAGAGGAAACCGAGGTTGCTATGCGCACATTTTCAACCGTGTTAGCCAAATTATCGCATCACTATCGCATGATGAAGCAAGGCATTTTCAATTTCTCCCTGAATTGATGTTTAATTGGTCTGTTGAGCCCCAATGTAGTTTCGCCATCGATCGATGACTTGTTGCATATCACTCGGTAGCTCTTTCTCAAAATGCATCCATTCTCCTGTTGTCGGGTGGTTAAAGCCTAGTGAATGCGCATGTAACCCTTGACGCGGAAGTATGCCTAGGTTGTTTTGAACGAATTGCTTGTATTTCGCGAAAGTGGTCCCTTTAAGTATCTGATCTCCGCCGTATTCAAAGTCACCAAAAAGAGTGTGGCCGATATGCTTCATATGCACACGTATTTGGTGAGTTCGTCCCGTTTCAAGTTTGCATTCTACTAAGGTTACATAGCCTAAACGCTCTATCACTTTGTAATGAGTGACTGCGTGTTTACCATGGTCACCCGCAGGATAAACGGTAAATACTTTGCGGTCTTTTTGGCTCCTGCCGGTATGGCCTGTAACGGTGCCGTCTTCGCTCACATCGCCCCAAACCAAGGCCGAGTAGCGGCGCTCAATGGTGCGGTCGTAAAACTGTTTGCTAATGTTCACAAGGGCCTGCTCTGTTTTTGCAATAACCATCACACCCGTGGTGTTTTTATCTAGTCGGTGCACAAGACCAGGATGGGCATCGCTGCGCACGGGTAGGTTTTGAAAGTGATAGAGTAGGGCATTTACCATCGTTCCAGAGTAGTTGCCATGGCCCGGGTGCACTACCATGTTTGAAGCCTTGTTGAGAATCAGTAGATCATCATCTTCATACAAAATCTCGAGAGGAATGTTTTCTGCAATCAACTCAAGTTCACGCACCGGGTAAGGCATCTCGATGGTAATCACATCAAGCGGCTTTATTTTGTAGCTGCTCCTTACGGGTATTCCGAGCACACGCACAAAGCCATTGTCACAGGCGTCTTGAATGCGCGTGCGAGAGGTTTTTTCCAGTCGATCAAAAAGAAATTTATCAATGCGCACGGGGCCTTGTCCTTTGTCGGCCACCACGCGATGATGTTCAAATAAGTCATCGTCTTGCTCGCTCATGGACGAGGTTTCTTCATATTCACTCATATCTATTGCTTAACAAAGCGCAAGCTGTGGCGCTCGCTATTTTGATTGTGGAAATCGATCACGTATACACCGTGGGCCAAGGCTTCTGTGTTGATGCGTATCGTTGGGTTATGGGTTTCACTACCGCTAAGGACACACTGCCCGGTGAGGTTGTAAATGCTGTAGTTGCACTGCCCAAAATCTGCTGGAAGACGCAATTGCATTTCGGTTAAAACGGGGTTCGGGAGTATCGTGGCTGTCGACGGTTGACCCATTTCTGCTGCGTCTACCCAATTGGTGAGACCACCGCGAAACACAGGGCGTATCATTACACTGCCGTCGATGCTAGAGGGTATCCAGCTGGTGCTGCCTTGCAGCTGGTAGAGGAGATGTGTGCTGTTTGCGTTCGTGTTTTTGTCGAGTCCGAAATTGAGCGACACATTGCTTTGTTGTAAAGTCCCGATGTAAAAGTTTCCCGCGGGAACGAAAACTGGTTCCGTAAATCGATAGTATACAAAAATGTTCGGTCCGCTTTCGTAATAGTGCGGAAAGGAGAAGCTGAAGTTGTCGAATTCACCTGTGAGCAATGTTCCCGGTTCGCCGCTTATATCGTCCCATGCCTGCAGAATGAATGATTGATCGGTCGCCAAGTATTGGATGGGTTCAAAGTAGATATAGGCACCAAGTAAGGTGTCGTCGATAGGCGTATTGAAGCGTGTAGCTACTTTTCCACCGGCATCTTGCACCCCATAGGCGCGTTCAGCTGTTCCGTCGTCGTATGCATAGAAATTGGTGAATTTCTGCACCAAGCGCATGGTATCGTTTTGTTCATGGATGTCGGTAGGGCTGTATGCAACGGTTACCTCGAATGAGGCGGAGTCCACCTCTGTCGGGGTAGAGTACACGTAATTATTGAGTGTTAAAGTGCGTTCAAACGCGCTGTATCCGTTTGACTGTGTATTTGCATCGGGATCGCTGCTAAATTGATTTACTCCATCATAAGCTATTGTGCATCGGCTTGTAATGTTGGAGGTAATACCCAAATTGCGCTGGAAATACGTGATGTCGTCGCGCATGTACAGGCTGGGGTTTGTTTGGAAATGGCTCCAGGGCATGGCGGTAAGCCCCAGGTTAAGCAAGCTGTTGTTGGAGTATTGAAAAGCAACCTCGTCATAAAAAAAGTTCGATGGACTTATATCGTCATTGAGAAGCACATAGTCTAGGTGCCAATGGTCGAGCGCTCCGTGAAGGGTACAATAGTTTTTAAATCGAAATCGAAATCCGTCTTGTAGGTAGATGAAATCACTCACGGCCACAAAAACGGTATCGAATACTGAAGGGTCTCCGCCGCCTTCCTTGGCCCAAACTCTCGCCCATTGACCTTGTTGTAGCGGCGAGTAAAATTCAAGGATGAGAGAATCGCCCTCTGCACCAAGAATGCCGTCTGCGTCGGGCGCATTACCTAGTCCGCCACCCTGCACATGAAACACCAGATAAACACTGTCGCCGGGTGTTAATCCTGAAAGGTTGATGGGCAGCGACGTGAGTGAATCAGCCAAACCCCAATCGAGAAAGGCATCGGTAATCGTGGGGAAGTGCAAGGTGTCGCTATAGGGAGTTCCGTCGGCTTCCAAACCGTCGAGGGTTGCCACCCCAATGGTCATCGGGTTCAGTGGAAACGTGGTATTTATGAACGCTGCATTGTCTGACCACTGCTGCCATTCGACGGGTATTTCTGGATTAGCTGTGGGCAAAGAGTAGCGAGAAAAGTCGTCAAAGAATGGAATCACAAGTGAAGAACCGCCGCGCTGTTGGCGCGGTATGTATCGAGCCTCTTGATTTTGCTGTTGTTTGGCAACAGGATTGAATCGCAAGGGAAATTCGTGTTCCTGAGCCATGGCCGGTACACAGGCCAAAAGCAAATAGGCCAACGCAGCCGGCAATAGAGATAGTTTTTGTATCATCGCTAATCGTGTAGTGTGCTGTCTTTAGCACACGGTGTATTGTACAACCACAAATCTACGATACGCCCGGCGGTTGTGCCTCGCTCGGGATCATGCAGAGGGTCTTGGCGACAAACGAAGTAGGAAGAGGAATCTTGTGCGGTGGGTAAATTAATTCCAGGCTCAAAGCGACAATTGCACTCCAAACGAAGTGTATCGAGTATAGTTTTGGCTTGAAGGCAGGTCATTCCGGTAAAATCGGGAACAAGGATTTTGGCCTTCACCGATCGGCCTATGACCAAGAGCACCTTTGAGCCGCGTGCTACCTCATCGGTTGATTTGAGTGATTTTCCTCGTTGGGTGACGCGAATGATGCTGTTTGCCAATAAGTTGTTGTCTTCGTAAAGCGTATCGAAGTCAATCGATTTGTTGCGCAACTTTATCATAGCCACTGTAACATAATCACCTTGCTTAATTCCTAATTTCTCCATAGGAGCGCTGAAGCGGTAGATGGTTAAAAAAACCTGCCTTCCTTCTTTTACTTGACTCTCGAACGCGGGGCTTTGATCATAGATAGATCCTCGAGTAGCCTTGCGGTCGTAAATACTGTCAATGACGAGATAATCGAGGTTACGCTCTTGCAGTGCACGCACAGCATCATCGTAAGAAAGACCTTTCAGCTCAGGCACACTTACGTATTCACCATGATCGGTATACCATTGTAGCCAAAACCATGAACCGAGCAATAACGCGATATAGGTGATGGCAATGCCAAGGGCCGCCTTGCGGAATGAGGTACTTTTAATAAAACTCGACATAGTTGGAGAGTATCACGCCAATGTCCAAACATAGAGTCGTGGCCCTGCAATTGTGGGTGTGGTGAAGGATATTTTGACGATGGGTAGGTTGATAACCTTAACCCTAAATTTATTCGCTGTATAGGTCCTCCAAAGCCATTTTCAAGAGATACACATCCAATGGTTTTTCAATGACTCGTTTCACCATTGCAAATTTCTCAGCTTTACTGATGTTGATTCGGTCAATACTGCTAGAGAGCATAAAGACATTAACGTGTTGTGTGATGAAGGGGTCTAGCGTCTCCAATTCTGCCAAACATTCGAAGCCGTCCATAAGGGGCATCATGATATCCAACAAAATAATGTGTCGGCCGGTTGCAAAAAATTCAGGATGCTCGTGAAGATTAGCCATGAATTTTATGGCACTCGTATAGGTGCTAATATGTTCGGATATTTTCGCGAGATGCAACAATTTTACATTCACCGATGTGTCGATGTCATTATCATCAACAAGGTGAAAGTGTATGTTGCTCAAATCCATCACTGCGGGTTAGGTAGTTCAAAAGTAATGAGTGTTCCTTCGCCTGGCGTGCTGAATGCGCTGATTTTTCCGTACATTTTATCAACGACTGATTTCGTGAGATACATGCTTATACCCCTTGCCGATAGCTTTTCGCTATTCAGTTGCATGTTGAATAGTTGTCCCATTTGATGCGGTTCTATGCCTACCCCTTGGTCGGTAATGCGAAATACAGCTTTTTCTGAATTTTGAATTACAGCAATTTCTATGTGGTTGAGGGATTTGTCGGGACTTGAGAACTGCACAGCGTTATTGACAATGTTTTGAAGAATTATAATCAGTCGAGAGGCATCAGAAACAAATGGGCCATTCAGGGTGAATTGCGTGTGTATGTCCCAAGTGGCCGTGGTGAGGTTATTCGGTATGCGATCGATTACATGTTGAATAGTAGACTGAAGATCAATTGGCGCGTGTTCTACCGCCACTTTGCTGTTTTGGTAGTATTGTGTTATTTGTTCTCCGAATGCCTTCAGACGTGTTGCTTGATTGCGAATGGTTTCGAGCGCATCCTGCGCAGAGCTGTCATCACCCACTAACGTTAATTCTTGTGACGCTTGAAGGATTTGCTCGGCAGGGTTGCTCAATTCCTGGATCGCACTAAATACGAATTGCTCTAGTGCAGCATTGGAGTTGTTGAGGTCTGCACTTTTTTGCAGCAACTCTTGTTCGCTTCTGTATTTGTCTAAGGCGTTTTCCACGCAGACGGCTAGTTCATTGGCGTCCCAAGGTTTGGCTACATATCTGTAGACTTGACCTTTATTGATTGCGTCGATAACCGCTTCAATTTCTGCATACCCGGTGAGTAAGATGCGCACCGGGCGAGGGAAATCTGGTAGTATGGTTTCAAAAAATTCTACGCCGCTTACATCGGGCATTTTTTGATCCGAGAAAATGATGTGAATTTCGTTTTTGTTTAGTATTTCTACCGCTTCGTGAGCACTAGTGGTGGTAAACACATTGTATTGACGTCGAAAGAGTGCCTGAAAAGAGATCAAGTTTTGCTCTTCGTCATCGAGGTAGAGTATGCTGAAGGATTTTGTCATGGAAGCATGCGCTATGCTGCATATCGCGTTGCGCGGTTGATGTGTCGGGGCAAATGTAAGATAAACTCAGTGCCTTTGCCGGGTTCAGAAATCACTTGAATTCTGCCGTTGTGTTCTTCTATAATGCCCAGGGCAATGGCTAGTCCGAGCCCTGTTCCTTCACCCACTGCTTTGGTGGTGTAGAAGGGCACAAAAATCTTTTCGATTTCTTGGGCGTTCATGCCGCAGCCATCGTCTTTGACTGATATGCGTATAGTTTCCTCATCAAAGTCGGACTGAATCCAAACATTGCGCTCGTCTGCTGAACGACCGGGGATGAGGGTGGCATGAATCGCGTTTGAAAATAAATTCGCAATCACTTGGTTGAGCTTTCCGGGGAAGCAATCTACTTCAGGTATGTGAGCCGCAAGGTTGCGGTGCACGGTAACCTGTCCATTGGTTACTCCTTTCATCACGACGATAGTCGAACTGATGCATTCATTAATGTTCGCTGATATTAAAGTATCCTTATCGGTGCGGGCGAAAATGCGAAGCCCCTT
>CAMBPD010000109.1 GCA_945869405.1 Chryseobacterium gleum
ATGCCGGTGTCGATTTTTATATGAACGGGATACGGCCCCTCGGCTTCGCTCGGGGACCGCTCTGTGATATCTGCAGCTTGCAATGCTTGCAGAAAATTGTTGGCGGTGCGGAAGCTATACAACTCTGGCTCGAGCTTATGACGAATGAGCGTGGGCAAACTGCTGCGTTCGGGATTCATCACCATCACGGGCAACGAGATACCTGCCTTGCGCAATTCTACTCCTTCATCGGTGTAAGCCACTGCGAGATAATCGGCCTTGTTGAACTCGAGCAGCGAGGCCACTTCTTCTGCACCGCTTCCATACCCAAAGGCTTTCACCATCACCATCAATTTGGTCGACGGTGGCAACTTCGATTTGAAGAAACGCAGGTTGTGCGCAAGTGCGTTCAGATTAATCTCAAGCACCGTGTCGTGCGTCTGCTGCTGAAAGGCATAAACGATACGCTCAAAACGAAAGTCGCGGGCACCCTTGATGAGGATGGCGCGCTTCACATAAACGTCGGTGCTGAGCTGTGCGAGAAATGCTTCCGTTGAGGGAAAGAAAAGTGAATTTTCAGGATAGCATGACGCATTCTTCGACATAGATGCTCCAATCCCGATGAACTGTGTGATTCTCTTTCCACTGAGCAAACGTGCAATGCGCTTATGCAATTCGTCGTCGCTCAATCCGGTTTGAAATAAATCAGAAAGGATGACGGTTTTCGATAGTTGCCGCGCATGATGCCCCAGAAAGTCGAGCGCTATTTCAAGTGAGTGCAAGTCGTTGCTGTATGCATCGTTCACGAGCGTGCAATCGTTTTCGCCTTCGATCAATTGCAAGCGCATTTCAAGCGCGGTTAATCGACTCAATCGATCTTGAATGGTTGTGGGTTCGAAGCCAAGATGAAGCATCAACGTGATGCACGTAATGCAATTCTCGACCGATGCTTTATCACGAAACGGCAATTGAAACTCAAGTGACAGTTCATTCCATTTCAATTCGATGGTGGCGCTTGTTGCCGTGCTTGCGCGTGTGGCGTGTTCGGCCGTGGGCGTGCGCAATATTGTTTTCGTGGCAAGCCAGGGTTGAATGAGCGCGGCAATGTCGCCGTCTTCCGGACAAATCACCACAGGGCAATGTGCAAACAGATTCAGCTTTTCACCAATGAGTTGACGCTTGCTCAAAAAATTCTCGCTGTGCGCCGAGCCAATGGAAGTAAATATTCCGATGGTTGGCGCAATGATTTTCGCGAGCTCATCCATTTCACCGGGCATCGAAATACCTGCTTCAAAAAGAGCGAGTGAATGCACAGTCTCCATATTCCAAACTGAAAGCGGAACACCAATTTGTGAGTTGTAGCTCTTCGGGCTTCGCACAATGTTGAAGTCGTCGCAGAGCAACTGGTTAAGCCATTCCTTCACGATCGTTTTTCCGTTGGAACCGGTAATACCCACTACCGGAATGGAAAAATGTTTTCGATGGGCTGTGGCTACTTTCTGAAGTGCTTTGATACTGTTGGCCACAACGAGCACATTTGCTTCTTCAAGCAGCATGTCACCGAGTGATTGTTCTACAACAAAATTGCGCACACCTGCTCGGTAAGCATCCTCTATGTATTTATGTCCGTCGTTGCGGCTACTGCGAATAGCAAAGAAAAGTCCGTCGCCCGCATGTGTTAGTTTTCTGCTGTCGATGAGCAAACGTTCAATCATTCGGCTAGCGCCTTTGCGTATGAGGTTTCCCTCTGTGAGCGCAGCAATATCGTGAATGGAAAAGCTCATGGTTTCCCTTCGTTGTCGTCGTTAATACGCTGTTGCATGGCTTGCGTGTAGGCCATTCGAGAGAGTGGAACATACGATTCTTTTTCGCCGAGTTGCACTACTGAATCGCCTGGCACATGTCGGTATGAGTAATTGGCGAGGTTACCGGTTTGCGTACAGATGGCGTGTACTTTCGTAACGAATTCGGCGATGGCCAGCAAGTGTGGCATAGGACCAAATGGTCTGCCCTTGAAGTCCATATCGAGACCAGCGATAATTACGCGTATGCCTTGGTTGGCCAATTGATTACAAACGTCGGGCAAACCGTCATCGAAGAATTGTGCTTCATCAATGCCAATAACTTCTACCTCACTGGTGAGTAAAAGCAATTGTGAGGAATGGTCTACAACGGTGCTGCGAATAGTTGTTTGGTTGTGGCTCACTACATTTTCTTCGTGGTAGCGATTATCGGTACGCGGCTTGAAGATTTCGACCTTCATTTTGGCGAATTCAGCGCGGCGCATGCGGCGTATGAGCTCTTCGGTTTTACCGGAGAACATAGATCCGCATATTACTTCTATCCAGCCATTGCGGCGGCCGCGGTTATCGGTGTTTTCGAGAAACATGTGATTGAGGCAACTTAGCGAGTGCAAAATAGCGACTCAACGCGCTATGGTGAACGTCTATTTTTTGCAAACAAGGCTTTTAGGGTGTTCTTTTGCCCGGTATATACCAGATTACTATGGGACGCATATTTGAAACCCGAAAGCACAAAATGTTTGCGCGCTACGACAAGATGGCCAAGGCCTTTACGCGCGTCGGAAAGGATCTTGTAATGGCTGTAAAGGCCGGAGGCCCCGATCCGGCCAACAATCCTCGTTTGCGGCAGATTATGAGTAATGCGCGTGGATTGAATATGCCGAAAGACCGCGTGGAGTCGGCCATCAAGCGTGCCAACGACAAGGACCACTCCAACTATGAGGAGATAGCGTACGAAGGATACGGCCCCTACGGCGTGCCCATTTTAATAGAGACTGCCACAGACAACCCGACACGCACAGTGGCCAACGTTCGTTTATTGTTTAATCGCGGTGGAGGAGCCTTGGGCACAAGCGGCTCCCTCAGTTTTGTTTTTGACAGAAAAGGTGTTTTTCGGTTAGACCGATCGAGTGTAGCCAACCCAGAAGATCTTGAGCTTGAGCTCATTGATGCCGGTTTGGAAACCATGGAATTTGACGAAACAGAAATCGTTTTATACACTGCGTTTACGGATTTTGGCAATATGCAAAAAGCACTGGAAGAACGCCGGATAAACGTAAAAAAGGCAAGTTTGGAGCGCATTCCCAATTCCTATGTGGAACTCACGGAAGAGCAAACAGATGAGATTTTGGAACTAGTGGAGAAGATTGAAGAAGACGATGATGTACAGGCTGTTTATCACAATTTGAAGTAAGAGTTGGGATTCCCGAATTGTTCACGGGGGATATTTGAGTTAAACTTGTAGTAACAATTGGCGACGCCCCGGCCGAACAATGACTGACTTCACCACAACCTTAAATCGTTTCCAACCCATTTCACTTGATGAAATGGATAGTGTGAGGCTAATGAATCGCACAGATACCAAGTTTATGGTTGGCGTTAGGGAGTTGGACCTTGTGTTGCAAGGGCTTGGCGACAACTATCGCGTATTGGAAGTTTTAGGGGTTAAAACCAATCGTTACCAAACATTGTATTTCGATACACCTGATTTTCGATGCTACAGACAACACCACAGCGGAAAGCGAAATCGTTACAAGATTCGCAAGCGTGAGTACGTTGAAAGTCATATGTCTTTTTTGGAATACAAGGAAAAAACAAACACTGGCCGCACCGTGAAAAGCCGAATACGGCTCGCGGGAATTGCTGAAGAGATGGATGAGAGTGAGAGTGCGTTTATTGACGCACGCACCCATGAGCATCAGGAGTATGAGCCCAAAATTTGGAACAGTTTCTCCCGTGTGACCTTGGTCGACATTGTGGCGGGCGAGCGGCTAACCATAGACACAGATATTGCATTCCAAATGGGTGAGCGAAGCATACGGCTGCCAGAGTTAGTTATTATTGAGGTGAAACGCGACGAGCACAGCAGTGCTTCTGAGGTGCTTCGCCAGTTGAAGCTTAAGTTGGTTCGGCCTGAATCGATGAGCAAGTATTGCCTGGGTGTGGCTATGCTTTACCCAGAAATGAAGTCGAATAACTTCAAACAGAAACTATTGAAAATCGAAAAAATAAAATTGGCTTATGTTGCTTGATTGGAGTGAAATTATATTCAAAGTGCAAGAGGTGTTGCCCGCATTAGACCCCACCTTGGTGAATGAAACAGAGACGTTCAAACCGCTCGGCGGACTGAAATTTTTCAATGGCGAGGATTTGTTGGGATTGATCATTCGTATGCTGCTGCACATGTCGTTCGTATTTGTTTTAGTTCGGTTGATTTACTATCCTGTGGCCAAACGGAAAGATTTTTTGTTCACCTATTTTCTGTTCAGCATCTCCATTTTCACCATGTGTTTTTTGCTTGAAAGCGTGAAGTTGGAAATGGGTTTTGCGTTGGGTTTGTTCGCAGTGTTTGGCATCATCCGTTACCGCACAGATGCAATTCCAATTAAGGAAATGACCTATCTGTTTATTGTGATTGGCATGTCGGTGATGAATGCGTTGATCAACAAAAAAATATCGATTGCCGAATTGATGTTTGCGAACCTCGCCATATTGGCTCTCACCTACGGTCTTGAGCACGTCTGGTTGTTGCGCCATGAGTCACAAAAACTGGTAGTATATGAGAAGATTACACTCATACAAAAGGGTCGAGGAGCAGAACTTGTAGCCGATTTGGAAGAAAGAACAGGCATCAAAATAAATCGAGTGGAAATTGGGAAAATCGATTTTTTGCGCGATACCGTTATGTTGAAAATCTACTTCTATGAAGATCAGCAGGAAAGCCACATGGATGAAACGTTTTCTTCCGGATTCAACAATTAATAAAAATGAAAGCAAGTTATTTTCTGTTGACAATCTGCGCAGTGTCGATACTCGCATCCTGCAAGAAGGAGGCGGGTGATGGAGGAAACTCTTCTATTGCGGGCAAAGTCACCCAAGAGCTTCGTGTAGTCCTAAACAATCCTTCCACGGCTGTCGGCACATTTCCTGCGGCCGACGAGGATGTATACATTATTTATGGCGACCACATATCTCCCGATGACCGCATTAAAACCAATTATGAGGGTGAATATGAGTTTCTATATCTCCGCCCTGGAAATTACAAAGTCTACGTTTTTTCGAATGATACAAATGCGGTCGTTGTGCCTTGGAGCGAGGAGCACATGACGGTGTTGAAGGAGATTGAAATCACAGATAACGAGCAGCAAGTCATCGTTGATGATATGTCTATCTATGACACGAATTAGTCTTTTCTTTTTGGTGCTTTTCTTGGTGTTCAAAATGAATGCTCAAACAGCAGACGCTGGGCTTTGGGTAGATGCTTCTTTGTCTCGAGAACTAACGGATAATTTGAACCTAACGCTTTCGCCAGAGATTCGGCTCGATGAAAACATGTCTCGTTGGGCGCGTGGTTTTTTCGATTTGGGTGCGGAGTACCGAGTTTCTAAGCGTGTTTCGATGAGTGCTACATACCGCGGTGGTTGGGCCAACGATGGTGTGCATATCGATTCTCGCCAACGAGTGCAGTATGGAGTTTCAGCGAAGGATAAGCGTGGTGATTTCGTACTACAGTACCAAACACGTTTTCAGGCATCACTTTCAGGTGCAGCGAGTGATGCTGACGCAGATTTTGTAAGTGTATGGCGCAATCGCGCGGGAGTTAAGTACACGGGGTTGAAGCGATTGGATGTGTCCACCTCCTTTGAAGTGTTCAACAGCGTTTCTTCGTACACCCCGCTTGCTTTGGAAAACTGGCGGTGGATGTCCCAAGTTACTCGAAAAATATCAAAGAAGCAGTCAGCAACAGTCGGGTACCTCATTCAACGCGACCTCACCGAATCTCCGCAGGAAATGGATTATGTGATCTTGCTTTCCTACAAGGTAGATTTGTAGTGCTACATTCGCGGCGCAAAATTCATCCTAGACATGTCGAAAAAAATTACCTCAGCCCTCATTTCCGTGTTTGATAAAACTGGATTAGAACCCATTGTGCGCAGCATGATGGAACTTAACATTACGATGTATAGTACGGGCGGCACACAAGAGTTTATTGAGAAACTCGGGGGAAAGGTTATACCCGTAGAGGAGCTCACGGGGTATCCAAGTATTTTGGGCGGACGTGTGAAAACATTGCATCCAAAGGTGTTCGGAGGTATTCTGAATCGACGCGAGGACATTGGGGATCAACAGCAGATTGCTGAGTATGAAATCCCCCATATCGATTGTGTTATTGTCGATTTGTATCCGTTTGAAAACACAGTGGCCAGCGGAGCCTCACACGAAGACATCATAGAAAAGATTGACATTGGCGGTATTTCACTTATTCGGGGAGCAGCGAAGAACTATCAAGATGTGGTGATCATTCCTGCTCAGCAGCACTATGCAAATTTGTATGCTATACTCACACAACATGCAGGTGTGAGCACGCTGGAGCAACGCCGTGAATTGGCGCGTGAAGCATTCAATGTTTCTTCGCATTACGATGGAAAAATCTATTCCTATTTCCTAGGGGAGGATTTGGGGTCTTTGAAAATTAGTGAGAACAATTACCAGGTGCTTCGCTACGGTGAGAATCCTCATCAGCGTGGGGTTTTCTATGGCGACATGGATGCTCTATTCGAAAAGCTCAACGGGAAAGAACTGTCATACAACAATTTGCTCGACGTGGATGCGGCGGTGAATTTGATTGATGAGTTCGCAGAAGAGGATCCGACATTTGCGATTCTGAAGCATAACAATGCATGTGGCATAGCTACACGCAAAACGATGAAGGAAGCTTATGAGGCGGCTTTGGGCTGTGATCCTGTATCTGCTTTTGGTGGCGTTCTTATCGCTAATCGTTCTATCGATTTGGCTACGGCCGAGTTGATTCAACCGCTGTTCTGTGAGGTCATCATTGCTCCGACGTTTGAAGCCGATGCACTGGAATTATTGAAGCAGAAGGCCAATCGCATAGTACTGAAACGCAACGGGGTAAATATGCCGAAGCAACAGGTGCGCGCTGCGTTGAACGGATATCTGTTCCAAGACAAAGACTCGAATTCAGAAGTTGTCGCTGATTTTAAATTGGTAACATCAGCCCATGCTACTGTATCTCAACTTGACGATTTGGTGTTTGCCAACAAGATTGTGAAGCACACGAAGAGCAACACGATTGTGCTGGTAAAAAACGGCCAGCTCTGTGCAAGCGGCACGGGTCAGACTTCACGCGTAGATGCGTTGCGCCAGGCAATTGATAAGGCACAATCGTTCCACATTGATTTGACAGATGCCGTGATGGCAAGCGATGCATTCTTTCCATTTCCCGATTGTGTGGAAATAGCGCGTGCCGTAGGTATTTCTGCCGTCGTTCAGCCTGGCGGATCAATCAAAGATCAATTGTCGGTCGACTACTGCAATGCCAATGGTGTAGCCATGTACATGACGGGTGTGAGGCACTTTAAACACTAGTGAAAGGGTGAAAGGGTGAGGGGGTGACAAAGTGAAAAAGTGAAGAGGTGAAATGGTATGTTGGCGCACACCATTTCACCTCTTCACTATTTCACTATTTCACTAATTCTTTTGAACTCTCACGCTATTCAACACTTGGTTTGAGTGAATATTTAGTGTGTACAAACCTTGAGCGAAGCCAATCAAATCGATAGTAAATGTTGATGCATTTGGGTTGAATGAAGCAACACGCTTGCCGGTAATATCGAGTACCTCAACTAACTGAACGATGTTGCCTTCGTTTTGCATAATAGTCATAACACCTTGCGTTGGGTTGGGGAACACGCTATAGAATGTGCTCACTTCTTGAACAGATACAGCCCCCTCACATTCGCAGTTGGCGGTGTATACATCGTTGTTCGTAGTTGCATCGCCATCGTCGCAGGCATCACCTACGAAATAGCATGAACCGTCATCGGTATTTGCGCTCATATCGTAGTTACAAGCATCCATATTGGTACAACCCAGCATTACGATAACTTGTCCAATACAATTACAATCGTTATCCAGGAAATCGTTCAATGTTTCAGGATTGCCATCGTCGCAAGGACTACCCGGGAATTCGCATGTGAAGTCTTCAAAAGTGGCTTCTGGGTTGAAGTTACAAGCGAATACGTCAGTGCATCCAACCACCATGCCCGAGCACACACAATCGACACCGTATGCATCTCCCATCGTATTAGGGTTGTTGTCGTCGCACGGGTAGCCGGGAAGTTCGCATGAGCCATCATCGAAGTTTGCAGCGGCATTGAAGTTGCACGCCTCAATAGCGGTGCAACCCTCTACGATTTCTACAGCTTCCCCGAGGCAAATACAATCGGCACTAACTAGGTCATTAGCAGTGAGCACATTTCCATCATCGCACGCATCGCCAATGGCGAAACAGCTTCCGTTATCAACGGTTGCAGCCATGTCATAGTTGCAGGCGTTCATGTTCATACAGCCGGCTATCAGCCCGTTGTCTTCGCCAAGGCAAACACAATCAGCACCAATCACGTCATTGTCTGTAGAGAAATTAGTGTCATCACAAGTGTCACCGGGGAAAATGCATGAGCCATTATCGCTTGCGGCCGTCGCATCGTAGTTGCACGCTAGAGCATTTGTGCACCCAACAAGCTCTCCGAGGCATGCGCAATCGGCAGATAGCACATCGTTTATGGTGTTCTCGTTTGCATCATCACAAGGGTAACCAGGCAACTGGCAAGAACCGTCTTCAATGGTTGCTTCTGGGTTGAAGTTACACGCTTCGGTGGCGGTGCAACCCGCTACACCGGTTATTTCTTCTCCTGCGCACACACAATCTGCAGTGTAGATGTCATTGATGGTAAAGACGTTTTCATCGTCGCAGTTGTCTCCTGGGAAGAAACAGTTGCCATCATCAATGCTTGCCATCATATCGTAGTTGCATGCGCTAACATTTGCGCAACCCGTTGTTTCCCCTGTGCACATGCAATCAGCGCCCAAAACGTCGTTGGTTGTAGCTGCGTTGAGGTCGTCGCATGGTTCTCCTGGAAATACACAGCTGCCATCTTCAATGGTAGCGTCTGGGTTGTAGTTACAGGCTTCAACCGCAGTGCATCCATCGGTTAATACAGGTGAATCACCTGCGCATGAGCAGTCGGCCTGTATCATGTCGAGGTTAGTAAACGGATCGTTATCGTCGCATTCGTTGCCCACAAAGAAGCAGCTGCCATCTTCGATTGTAGCCTCCATGGTATAGTTGCATGCGCTCATATCAGTGCAGCCGGCAATAAGACCAGTGTCTTCACCTGTGCACACGCAGTCTGCAGTGTACGCATCATTTGTGGTAGTGATATCTCCGTCATCGCAAGACTCCGTTGGGAACACACAAGAGAAATCGTCGCTTATCGCTTCAGAGTTGTAATTGCACGCATTGACGTCGGT
>CAMBPD010000110.1 GCA_945869405.1 Chryseobacterium gleum
TCCACCTTCTCCCACATCTTACTGAATACCGTTTGCACGATGTCTTGCGCCTGCTCGCGGTCTTTCAATTGCTTGTAAACAAAGGCAAAGACGCGATTGGCGTATTGGTCGACGGTGGTATTGTATTCTTTCGTTGTCATCGAAGTTGATGGTATGACGAAGGTAGGGGGGAGATGTTACAGGGGATAGGTAATAGGGGATAGGTGATAGGGTAAAGGTGATAGGGGATAGGTGATAGGTTGAGTGTGGAATTAAGATGACAGATTTCAGAATCAGGTTTTCTTTTGAGTGTTTTTTTTCGAGGTAATAATCATAGCCGTGAGCATTTTGAGCAGTTGTGTCGCATCTTCTAAAAGTGCAGTATGCTTTTCAGGTGGCATTTTTCCTGTATCGAATAGGAGATTGATCCAAAAAATGGACTCATTGCATTCCTTTAGGGCAATGGAAAGTTTATGAATGAAATCTGCTCTGCTCTCGGCATGTCTTGATTCTTGATACAAGGCTGAAATTGCAGTTCCGGAACGAACCAGTTGCTTTGTAAGGATATATTCTCGTTTTGATTCTGCGATAGAGTCGCAAGCAAATACAATCTTCACTGCGAATGCATAGCTTTTTTCTGCAAATGGTGATTTCATGCACGCAATATTTCTATGAAACTTGCCAATACCTTATTTCAGGTTATGCCATAAATTCCCCTTAAGAAGAATCTCAGCGCAACCTATCACCTATCCCCTATCACCTATCCCCTATCACCTATCCCCTATTACCTATCACCTATTACCTATCACCTATTACCTATCCCCTATCCCCTCTTACCTAAAAGAAACCACGTCACATCATCCTGCGGAAACGCCACGTCGCGCTTGTAGAAGAAGCCGTAGTCTATCAAGTGTAAGTCAGGATATTTCTCGAGCATCTCGCCGGCGAAGTCGCGCTTGAAAAGGCGGTCGTTGTGGCCGCGGTAGGGGATGGTAACCGGCGACGGATTATAATATTCGCAGATGAGAATGTACTTGCTGCTGGCGGCATATAATTTTTCATACACCGTTTGGAGCATGTCGGGGTTGATGTGAATGAGCACGCCTTTGATAAGGGCTACATCCACTTGTTGTGCAGGCGTGTAATCGAAAATAGAACCTTCGAACACGTTGTCTTCGCCCATCCATGACTTAAGTTCTGAGGCAGCGGTCGGATTGATTTCGATGGCCTTTGTTTCGATGGCTGGGAAGAGCAGTCGGATGGCACGCAGGTTCATGCCGATGTTTGCGCCAAATTCGAGTATAGAGTTTGGCCTACCCACACGTTGAAGGGCTTTCGAGAAGAAATTTAGGTTCGAGGCCAGGTACTCTGCACTCTTGTTGCGTTCGATATAATCAACACCGAAAGTTCCGGCCCAAAATTGTTCTTGTTCTGTTTTGTATGTCATGAAATGGCTTGCGCATGCTCTAGGCGAGTCGCGCTGCAAGTATAGCCAATAAGAAAAGATGACGGAAATAGTGCGGAAGGCTATTTCGTTTTCTTGTACGAGTCATGCAATCCTTCGCCGCGCAAAATGAGTTCAGTGTACTTGTCGATGCGTGCTTCGCGCGTTTTGGATTGTTTGGGCTCCGCAAAGTGGAGGAGGTATCCGCGCTGACGACCGGGTGTAAGACCATAAAAGGCTTTTTCCAGCGTGGGTGACTCCTTGAATTTTTGCTGAAGTTCTTCGGGCATGGGAAATTCACTCACAAGTTTAAAGCCTACCTTTTTACCGGCTTGCTCGATTGCAATGGCTTCTGCAACGAATGCAGCAATCTGCTTCTTTTGTTTTGCGATATCGTTGGTGGAGGTATAGCGCAATTGTCGAGAGGCTTGCGTGTTTTCGCCTGCTGCTACTAACATTTTCTTCGGATCAGTGAGCAGTGAACCCTTGAAGAATCCGAGCGAGCAAAATTCTTTCAACGCGCCCATCATTACCACGTTCTTGCCGTTGAGCGTATAGCACGGGTTGCCCCATTTGCGCTCTTCTGTGAGGCCGGCATCGAGCAGAATATCACGCAGCGTCTGCATCTCTTCTTGCCATTGATGCACTCGGCATTGCGGCGTCTCGAACAGCGCGCACCTGCCGCATCCCCGAGCGAAATAGTCGTCGACTTGTGGGTGGTAGCGTTGATTCATGTGCGATGTGGTTGGTCGGTTGTCGAATTCGGGCGGACGTGTGCCGCTATTTCGAGGGCTCAATTAAGTCCCACAAATTTCCGAAGAGATCACGAAACACAGCCACCTTACCATGCGATTCTAACGATGCTTCGCGAACTATTTCGATTCGATGCTCTTGTAATCGTTTGTAGTCGCGGTCAAAATTGTCGGTATGAAGAAAAAGAAATACGCGGCCGCCGGTTTGATTGCCGATGTGCTGCTTTTGTTCGTCGTTGGAAGCTTGTGCAAGCAAAAGAGAACACGCGCTGCCGGCCGGCGTAACGAGCACCCAGCGTTTGGTCTCCGAAAGACGTGTGTCTTCGGTAAGCGTAAATCCTAACTGACGGGTGTAATGGTCGATAGCTTTATCATAGTCATCTACCACAATGGCCACATGTGCCAACGATTGTTTCATACCGCGAGGATATGCGAAAATCTTTTAAGTTGCCCTGCGACATGTCGGTAGGTATGATTTTAATAAAAAAGAAGCCCTGTAGGATGAGGGTTTTCTACCATGGCCAGGGTTGTTGGTTGATCATGCAGGTATATAATTCGCGCTGGTAGGGCTTTAGTTCGCTCAAATCAGGCTCTGGTGTGGTAACCAGTTTCTTCAAACCACGCAACAGATAATCTGTAGTGAGCTCACCGTATCGATCTATCGCTATTTGTTTGAATGGCGCGCAAACGTTCGTGTTCAGGGCTTCTACCTCTTCTTTCGAAAAGAACGGCCGATGAGGTTTACGTTCCCTATAGCGCGTTTGGTCGTTGGGATCGAAGTTGCGAATGATTTGCTCCACTTCGCTGCGCAATGTGAGGTTCTTTTTTACCTTGTAATGAAATCCCGGAAACTCTGCAGCTTCGAGAAAAGCTTCGGGGTTTTGCAAGGCGTGTTCAAGAGGCAGCACATCTACCACATGCACAGGAGGTAAGTCCATGTCACGAGCAACACCGTCGCGCCAAACCAACAGTTGCAGCAGCGCAGCACAAAAGGCATCTGCGTATTGACGCGTATGGCTGGGCTTTAATTTGGGTGTGTGGGTGCGCGGCTCAATATCTTCCAGTGCTTTATTCTCGACCTCTAGAATGGCTGTCAGACCTCGTTCTTGCACGCGTGCCCTGAGCGTGTCGGCTATGGATAGCAGATGGACAACATCATTCGCGGCATAGTTCAGTTGGCTGGCTTTGAGGGGGCGTATACTCCAATCCGATTGCTGTTCGCTCTTGTCGAGTGCCTCACCTGTCTCTGCCTCAATAAGGCCTCCAAGGTTGCGCGCGGCGTGGTTGTTTAGGGTGGCGGCAATTTGCACATCGAAAAGATTGCAAACCTTGCACCCCATGGCCTTCAGCAAGGCTATGTCTTCTGAACCTGCGTAGACGACTTTTTCAATTTCGGGCTGTTCTAAAAAACGCCACAATGGGGTCATGTCCATCCCACACATGGGATCTACCACATACGTGTTTTTTCCGTCTGTAAACTGCAGAAGCAACAGCTTGAAGCCATAACTGCGTTTGAAGCTGTCATACTCGGTGTCGAAGGCGATCTGAGGTGATAGGGCTAGACCGGCGACCATCTCAGCCAGCAAAGCTGCACTATCTATCCATTGTATTGTGCCTTGTGTATTCATCAGGAGTGCGCAAGTTAACCGCCCGGTGGCCCGCTATTTCTATTATGTGTTTGTTATTTTTTTAATTAAATGCTACCGCATTACTGCTTGAAGACGGTTACACCTTGTATAATGTTCATAACCACTTTGGTTGTCGCAATTTGAGAATCGGGACACGTCAATAAATCCTGGTTGAGTACCACCAAATCGGCCCATTTCCCCACTTCCAACGAACCTTTCTTATGTTCTTCAAAGTTGGCAATGGCAGGCCAAATGGTCATGCCACGCAATGCGTCTTCGCGCGTGAGAGCGTTTTCTTTTTGAAAGCCTTCCGCAGGTTGACCTTTTAAGTCTTTGCGCGCGATGGCTGCATAAAAGGTGTTGATGGGAGAGATGCCCTCCACAGGAAAATCGGTTCCGAGGGCAATCATGCCGAGTTGTTCTTTTAACTCGCGATAGGTGTATGCGCGCATTACGCGGTTGCGCCCTAGTCGCAATGGTGCCCAAGGCATGTCGCTTGTAGCGTGCGTGGGCTGCACACTGGGTATGACGTGGTAGCGAGCAAATTTGCTCAAGTCGTTTTGATGCACTACCTGCGCATGTTCTATGCGCCAGCGATGATCGGCGGAGTCGCCCACGACTTCTCCGTAGATATCCAGCATTACACGGTTGGCGCTGTCGCCAATGGCATGGGTGCACATCTGGAAACCGGCTTGACGTAAGTCGTACGCTTTTTTACGGAAGTACAAGGGCTCACGAAGCATAAGACCGTAGCTGTAGGGAAGCACATCGTCGTAGGGCGCAAGCAAACAGGCTCCGCGCGAGCCAAGCGCGCCATCGGCGTAAAATTTAAACGCACGTACAGTGAGCCTATCGGTGGTATCGATGCCTGCTTTGAGGTAATGCGCGTAGTTCAGTGAGTCGTCGGCAAGCAGAGCATAGATGCGCATTTTGAGCCTGCCCTCGGCGTGTAATTGCTTGATGAGGTCTATATCGGCCTTCATCAGTCCTGCATCATCGACGGTGGTGAGCCCCACAGCAAAACAACGTTCCTGAGCGGCAAGCAATGCAACAATATCGTCTTCTCTGCTATACTCCGGAAGAACAGCGGTAATCAAATTCATCGCATTGTCGATGAGTATTCCTTTCACAAAATCAATCTCGCCGCCGCTTACCTGTGTCGATGCGTTGATGCTTGCTCGGCGCAGTGCTTCGCCGTTGGCTATCATCGCATGACCGTCTATGCGCTGCAATACAACAGGGGTCGACGGGAAAAGGCTGTCTAGCTTAGTCCGTGATGGAAAGGTCTGATCGGTCCAGTCGTTTTGATCCCAGCCGCGACCAATAATCCACCCACGCGAGTTACTGGGTTGGAAGGCCTGCACGCGTTCAATAACCTCCGCAAACGAGCGCGTGCTGTCGAGATTTACCTCTTGCAATGTGCGGCCATACCCTAGAAAATGGCAATGACCATCAATGAATCCCGGGTAGATAAACTGCTTGCCACAATCAATAACTTGGGGCGCATCGTATTCATTGAGAATTTCACGTTCGGTGCCCAAAGCTAGTATTTTGCCGTCTTTTATAGCCAAGGCCTCATACGTTCTAAAGGCATCGTCGACGGTGTAAATTGTGGCATTATGAAGAATGAGATCGGCTTGCTTGTTTTTGAAATGGCATCCGGTTGTGGATGCAAGCGCGAGTAAGAGGATGAACAGTCGAATTTGCATAGGGAGTTGAAGGTTGAAGGTTGAATGTTTCTCCGGAGTTTCGATGGTTGGCTAATAGGGATAATTCTGCTTGCAGCTTAGGATTAAATTTCTCTGCTCTCTTAGCGCCTCTGCGGTTAATAAAAAATATCATTCTTTATGAAAATTCGTCGCATTCGCCTGCGCCGTGGGCATGATAACCATGTCGTTTATGCACACATGTGCCGGTCTGCTTGCCATAAACCACGCGGCATCTGCAATGTCGTTGGCTATGAGTGGAGTGAATCCATTGTATGTGGCGGTTGCTTTTTCCGAATCTCCGCTGAAGCGCACCAAGCTGAATTCCGTTTCGGCTGCGCCGGGTGCAATTTGTCCTACACGCACTCCATGCGGCAGCAAGTCGATGCGCATGTTGCGCGTGAGCATGTCCACAGCGGCTTTTGTAGCACCATACACATTCCCACCGGCATAGGCGTCTTTGCCTGCAATGGAACCTATGTTGATGATGGTGCCATATTTGCGCGCTATCATCCAAGGTGCCACGAGTTGGCTGATGTATAAGAGTCCCTTGATGTTGGTGTCTATCATGGTATTCCACTGATCGATGGAGCCATCCACAAACGACTCACGACCCAATGCCAGTCCTGCGTTATTGACGAGCACGTCGAGGGTTTTCCATTCTTGTGGAAGCGAATACAACGCGCTCTTGCAGGCCTCAAGCGATTGCACATCGAAGGCTAAGGTCCTTATTTGAGTGCCATGCGCTGTCTCCAATTCCCTTTTGACTTCTAGCAACCTGTATTCTCGTCGCCCGGTAATGATTATATTCCATCCTTCAGAGGCAAAACGATTTGCTATCGCTCTCCCAAAGCCGGAAGTGGCTCCGGTGATAAGTGCTATGGGGTTCATAATTCTTTTATTGGCTTGTTTTCATGACGTTCATTTCGTTTGCCCGCAAAGAGATCGAAGCGGTAGAATCTACAATCGAACGTGCCGTTGATCAAGGCAATCTTGCGCGATGGTTTCAACCCAACGCGTTTCAGCGCGTTTTCATCGGATGAAATAATCCATGCGCTGTGACCTGTACAGGAGTGTTTTAGATGGTCGCCGATAGCCTTGTAAAGCGGGATGATGTTGGCCTCGTTCATGCGTTCACCGTAAGGCGGGTTCATCACGATGACGCCCTCCCCAGAAATTGGATGGAGCTCCATGAAATCGCGCTGACTCACCATAATATCGTCTGCAAACCCTGCGTTGTCTATGTTTTCCTGCGCAACTTGCAACTGCAACTTATCGACGTCAGACGCGAAAATGCGATGCGAAGGCTCTACCATGCGCAGCATAGCTTCTCGCTTTACATTCTGCCAGAGTCCTTTGTCGAACGATTTCCAATACATGAATCCAAATTCGTTGCGGAGCGATTGTGGGGGCATGTTGCGAGCAATCATGTTGGCTTCAATGGCGAGTGTGCCGCTGCCGCACATGGGGTCGTAGAAGTGACTTGCGCCGCGCCAACCCGTGAGCATGATCATGCCTGCTGCGAGCACCTCGTTGAGCGGAGCTTGCGCGCCTCGTGAGCGATATCCGCGGCGGTTGAGCGATTCACCGCTACTGTCTAGGGATATCGACACGCGGTGGTTGTCTACGTGCAGGTGGAATAATACATCGGGCCTCTCTGGATCAACATTGGGGCGCTTCCCAAACTGTCGGTTGAAAGTGTCCGCAATCGCGTCTTTAAGTTTGACCGATGCGTAGTTGCTATGCTTTATGAATTCGCTGTTGACGTTGGGATCTATTGCAAAGGTTTGATCCAAGTTAAGAAGGGTCGTCCAATCAAACTTCATGGCCTGACGATGGATGTCGTCGGCCTGCCGTATAGGGAATTCAACCACAGGAATGAGCACCCGAAGTGCTGTGCGTAGGTGTAGATTGCATCGGTACACAAGGGCAAGGTCGCCCTCGCAATGCACTACGCGCCGGCCTATTTCTATTGAGTTAGCGCCAATGTCACGCATTTCTGCTGCCAGCACTTCTTCAAGGTTTTGCAGCGTTTTGATGGTAATACGAAACGTATTGTTGGGAAAGAAATTCATGTTAGGATCCGGCTTTTTTTGCTTTGTAGCCAAGTTGTAAAAGTAATGCCATGATTTTTTCGCGGTGGTCACCTTGTATAATAATCTCACCCTCCTTGGCTGTTCCGCCTGTTCCGCATTTGGTTTTGAGTGTTTTACCAAGGGTTTCTAGCTCGTCTGTTGTGCCCATAAACCCTTTAATGACCGTAACCGTTTTTCCACCGCGATGATTTTTCTCCAGCCACACGCGCAGATCTTGATGATTCGGTGCAGCGGTTTCGTTGCTCTCTGAATCATCGTTGTCAGGTCGATAGTTCGGATTGGTGGAATACACCATGCCACCGAGGTCAGAAAGTGAGTTTGATTTTGGTTTGGGCATCGCGTAAGGATTTTTTTCTTGGCGTCCCTTTGCTCCTCTGCCGTTGTTTATTTTTACCGCAGAGAGACGCAAAGGCTTATTCTTCTTCGGGGAAATCTACTAAATCGGGGTTGTGCGTTATAGGTATGGACTTCGCTGTATGTTGCATATAAAGTAATAGATAAACGTCGATGAGTGTGTGGCCAATCATTGCGCTCAGCAGTCCGCGGGTTTCAGCAAGATATCCGAGCAAAGCAATCCCTACTGTCATATATACGCCATAGACCGATAGTCGCCAATCCCGTGGATTGAGGTAACCATGAATGGCAACGAAGAGCACAGAAGTAATGGGAATACTTAGGAAAGGCTGCACCGCACCCCGAAACAACATTTCTTCGCCCACACCGGCACAGAGAGAGATGAGCACAATTTCGCTGAGTGTAAGTCGGAAGCGACCGAGCATGCGTGCGTAGGAGTTGTTTACAGCATTGAGCAGGGGAGAGGCGATGAGGTAGTGTGCTCCAACGGCGATGGCCAAACCGGCTAATGCTCCGACGGCCAGCTGCTCTAGAAACTTACCATCGCCTGTGAGCGCCAGTTGAAGGTTGACCGTTTCTGAAAAGTGATCTGCTACAATGGCTATCAACGGCATGCCAATGAGCGTGGCAAGTGCAAGCCGCATGAGGATAGTTTTTTTGAGCATGGGGGCAAAGGTAGGTTATTAGGGAATAGGGATTAGGTGTTGGGTAGAAGGCGGTGTCGTCGCGCACTGTGGTGCGTCATTCGTCATCGCGATGGGTCATCTCCATTATTTTTACCGCATGAACTTTCTCCCTGAAGATATTGAACGATACGTAGAGTCGCACACGCAGGCGGAGCCGGTGTTGTTGCAGCAGTTGGCGCGTGAGACGTGGCAAAAGGTCATTAATCCGCGTATGCTAAGCGGGCATTTGCAAGGGCGCGTGCTGAAGATGTTGGTGCAAATGATGCGCGCCAAGGCAATTCTTGAAATCGGGACTTACACAGGCTATTCGGCGTTGTGCATGGCTGAAGGACTTCCCAGCGATGGGCGGTTGATGACCATCGACATCAACGATGAGCTGCAGTGGATACAGGACAAGTACTTTTCACTTTCACCACATGGCTACAAAATCGAACGTCGGTTTGGACCTGCGCTCGAATTGATTCCATCGTTGACGCTTGACTTTGATCTGGTGTTTATGGATGCCGACAAAGAGAATTACCTGCACTACTATGATTTACTCATGGCTCGCTTAAAGCCGGGTGCAATCATC
>CAMBPD010000111.1 GCA_945869405.1 Chryseobacterium gleum
ATTTCTACGAGCTCTGGGTCATCCTGACGAATGGTTAGTGCAGGAATAGTGTCGCTGAGTGTCGCTGCCGCTGCCTCAAGTCCGAAGCACATTAAAACAAAATATAGCGCGTAGTTCTTCATGATTCCTGGGTTTTGAGAATAAAAAAATGTCCATTTATCAGAAGACAAAGCTTGGACATCTCCTCAACTGTTTTGAGGCACACAAATTGTGTAAAAAATTGTGAAGACCGAACAGTTCACGCCCGAGGTTATCAACACGATGGTGTACATCTGCACACCTCAGAGCTACTTGAACGGCCTAAAACCTATTTGTTTTCAGGTTTCTCGGGTGTTTCTGCACCCTCTCCTTTGCTGGCCTCTTTAAACTCTTTCATCCCACGGCCAAGTCCACGCATTAGTTCTGGAATTTTCTTCCCGCCAAAAAATAGTAGTATCACACCTAGTATGAGGACAATCTCAGTAACGCCGAATTTTCCCATGATTATTGGTTTTTACCCTTCCGGGGTGCAAATATAAGAGGAGCAGAGGATTTCCGTTTGTTAGGGTATGATAACGTTGTCTATGAGCCGCACATCGCCAACAAATGCGGCCACCAGTAGCGCACTTTTTCCACTGGGCCAATCGTGGAGGGGTTCAAAACTGGCGGCATTTACGAGTGCGCAGTACTCTACCTTCAACCCTTCCACAGATGCAAGCATTTCGTTTGCCCTTCGCTCGAGGTCGTGTGGCAATAAGTTACGACCCTCAGATGCCGCAAAAAACAAGGTTTGACTTATGGCCAAGGCGGTTTCGCGTTCGCCCGAGCTTAGTCGCACATTGCGGCTGCTCATGGCCAGACCGTTCGTTTCGCGAATAGTTGGCGCGCCCACCACTTCAACCTCCAAGGCCTCGTCGGCCGACATGCGCTGGATGAGCGCAAGCTGCTGAAAATCCTTCTCTCCAAAAAACGCTTTCGTTGGGACGACTGCCAATAGTAGTTTCTTCACAATGGTGAGCACCCCATCGAAATGTCCTGGCCGAAAAAGGCCTTCCAAGCTGTTGCTCAGGGCGCCATAATCCCAATGGCTTGACTGTTCTTCTGCGGCATACATTTCGCTCACTTCTGGGCAAAATACAGCATGACAGCCAGCCGCATCCAGTAGCCGAAGGTCGGCATCTAGGGTTCTTGGGTATTTCAACAAATCATTGGCGTTGTTGAACTGTGTTGGGTTTACGAACACTGAGGCCACCACCCGATCGCATTGAGAGAGAGCCAGTTCAATGAGGGATTGATGACCGGCATGCAGAGCGCCCATCGTGGGAACGAATCCTACGGTGTGTCCTTGAGAGCGTTGCGCTAGCACCCATCGGTTGATTTGGTTAATGTGCTCGAATACAGCGATTGACATGTGGTTACCAAAAAATGTGACGGGTCAAATGTAATTCTTTGGAAAATCTGACGAAATTTTATTAGTATCTTTGCACTCCTTTAGGTAACTATTAACTACAGCATGAGTAATAAAACGAAGATTTTATACGTATCTCAGGAAATTCTACCTTTCACATCGGAGTCTCCTACCGCTCAGCAAAGTCGCTCACTTCCTCAAGCAGTCCACGAAGGTGGAAAAGAAACCCGCATTTTTATGCCCCGGTATGGTAAAATCAACGAGCGCCGCCATCAATTGCATGAAGTGATCCGTTTGAGCGGAATGAATCTGATCATCGATGACACCGATCATCCACTAATCATCAAAGTAGCCAGCATCCCACAAATCCGTTTGCAGGTTTATTTCATTGACAATCAAGAGTTTTTTCATAGAAAAGCTTTTTTCCATGACGACAACATGCAGATGTTCCCCGACAATGACATGCGCATGATATTCTTTACCAAAGGGGTATTGGAAACGGTAAAGAAGTTGGGATGGACTCCAGACATTATCCACTGTCATGGATGGTTTACGTCATTAATGCCACTGTACGTGAAGCAGCTCTACAAGCGTGACCCTCACTTTGCAGATGCAAAAGTGGTAACATCAGTATACGCTGACTCGTTCGAAGGAAAGCTCGATAGCAGGATTTCCCAAAAAATCTCTTTTGATGGAATAGGCATGGACCAAATGGAGAACCTAAAAAATCCAACGTACGAGAATCTAACAAAATTGGCACTTCAGCACTCTGACGGTGCCATCTTAGCAGAGCCGGGCATCATGCCCTCTTTTGAGTCTTATTGCAACAGTATCGATTTGCCTACGTTGACCCCTTTCAATGAATTGGATCAACTAAGCGCCACCGATGAATTTTATGATTCTATAGTATTGGGAAAGACAGAGCTCGTTGATTAAGCAGAATTACCATCCTATGTTGAATACAGAAAGCCTCAAGCAATTGGGGCTTTTTCTCGTTTGTTTGCTTTTGCTTTTTAGCGGGTGTATGCGTCCAGATGAAAGCCTTGGGGAAAGCATACAACCGGTCGATGACCTGTTGTTTGCCGCTGTGACCGATTCTTTTCAGATCGACATGAGCACAGAGCGGGTAGATTCATTGCGAACTGATCTCTTCGCGAATATCTTGGTCGGCAATTATGTGGATGAGGCGTTTGGAGCGGTGAAATGCAGAGGAGTAATGCAGTTTTCCCCCGATCTATCCGTCGATACTTTGCCCAACAACTTGGAGGTGTTCGCGGTGGACTTGAATTTGGCCTACCAGCCGGAGGCCTACGGAAACAACACGCCGATGTATTTCCAAGTCCAAAGACTTGCCGAGCCGATTTATCTTGACTCTGCCTACTACAACAAGGATTTACCACAGCGTGACCTCCAAAACCTCGTGGTGAGTGGTCAGGAAACCCAATTGACCCGTTCTGAATACGCCTCTGTGTTATCAACGGGCAGAGTGGAACTTCTAACGCTCAAATTGAAACCAACGTTAGGACAATATCTATTGGCGAGTGACAGTGCGTTGACTGGTTTTGATTCATTTTCTGAATATTTCAATGGGTTGGTCATTAGTTCGACTACCATGGACGGAAGAGTAGTAAGCTTTGCAACGATTAATTCATCGCTTACGGTATACTACCGCTACATGGGCGAGAACAGAATGAATATAGGTTCTTATACGTTCAAATACACATCATCCTGCGAGGCCTACTCGGTCATCGAGCAGCAATACTATGGGAGTTCGCTTCAGTCTATTAGCCCAGAGAATCCTGTTTTCAACACGGAGGCAGCCTACTTGCAGGGCGGAGGGGGCACACGAGTTCGTGTCAACCTGAGCGATGTGCAGTGGATGCGTGAATTGCCTAATGTCATTATCAATAAGGCTGAGCTTGTGGTGCCATATGATGCGGAGACAAAGTTTTCGTCAATTGATAGTGTGAATGTGGTCTATGAGAAACTTGATGGTGTTTTTGCCTTAACGGCGGATTACGGACGAAACGCGGGGGGTAATTTCAGGCGTTCGCCCGGTCATTATCGCTTCAATATCACATCGCATGTGCAGAGCATTTTGTCGGGCGAGATTGAAACAACCGAGTTGTTGATGGTGGCTAGCCCAAGGGTTGCCGGCATTTATAATTCGCTTGGAACACGAAGGACAGTGTTGCGCGGCCCGTCTTTTAATAATGACGACGCGCTGAATACGCGCTTAGTGATTACCTACAGTTATTAGTAGTGTTTTAATTTATTTTTGTTTAGACTTATACCGAATCAACCATGTGTGGAATAGTAGGATTTATTGGCAATCAGCAAGCGTACCCCATCTTAATCAAAGGTCTGAAACGTCTGGAATATCGTGGATACGATAGTGCGGGTGTTGCAATGATCGAGAACAAAGATTTTAATCAATACAAGTGCAAAGGCAAGGTCGCCGACCTCGAGGCTCTGGTGAAGGATCAAGACGTTGCCGGCACCATAGGCATAGGACATACGCGCTGGGCAACTCACGGAGTACCGAACGATGTAAATGCTCATCCCCACATGTCGGGTGATGGACAAATCGCCCTGATTCACAATGGGATTATTGAGAATTATGCAACGTTGAAGGAAGCTTTAATAGAGCAGGGCCATACGTTCAAAAGTGACACAGACACTGAGGTGTTGGTTCATTTGGTAGAGGATATAATGGTGAAGACGGGCGGTGATTTGTTTGAGGCCGTGCGTGTAGCGCTTTGCGAAGTAGTCGGCGCCTACGCGATAGTCGTTATGGATCGTAGGTTCCCGGATCGCTTGGTGTGTGCAAAGAAATCGAGTCCGCTCGTTATCGGAATAGGTGCCGAGGGAGATTACTTTATTGCCTCCGATGCGACGCCATTTATAGAGTACACCAAAAACGTGGTCTACATGGAAGACGAGGAGGTTGCGCTCATCGATCGTCACTCCGGGCTGAAAATCGTGAATATTCAAAACCAATCCAAGGCACCGTATATCCAGGAGTTGGAGTTAAAGCTTGAAGCGATTGAAAAGGGCGGATACGACTCTTTTATGTTAAAGGAAATACACGAGCAGCCGCGTTCAATTTACGATTCGATACGAGGTCGACTCAATCTGAACCATGGGATGCTTAAGATGAGCGGGATTGACCGCCATGAGGAGATCTGGATGAATGCCAATCGCATCATTATCGTTGCCTGCGGTACTTCGTGGCACGCTGGTTTGGTAGCCGAATATTTGTTTGAAGAGTTTGCACGCATACCAACCGAGGTTGAGTACGCGTCAGAATTCAGATATAGAGACCCCATTATTCAGCCAGGCGATATTGTAATCGCCATTTCGCAATCGGGTGAAACAGCCGACACGTTGGCAGCCATTGAGCTTGCCAAAGAGAAAGGGGCATTCATTTTTGGTGTTTGCAACGTAGTGGGCTCAACGATTTCGAGGGCCACACATTCAGGGGCATACACGCATGCAGGCCCTGAGATTGGCGTGGCTTCCACCAAAGCCTTTACGGCTCAAGTGGCGGTGCTCTATTTAATTGCATTATCGGTTGCCGACAAGAGAGGCACGATTACCAAAGACCGTCTTCACCGCCTCATGGCCGAGTTAAGTGCTATCCCAGACAAAGTGGAGGAGGTTCTGAAGACCAACGCTTTGGTAGAGTCGATTGCCGCGATTTATAAGGATCACCGCAATGCGCTCTACCTTGGGCGAGGCTACAGTTTTCCTGTAGCCCTAGAAGGAGCCCTTAAGCTGAAGGAGATCTCTTATATTCACGCAGAAGGATATCCTGCTGCTGAGATGAAGCATGGCCCCATTGCCCTTATCGATGAAGAGATGCCAGTGTTTGTAATAGCTACACAAGGCCATTCCTACGAGAAGGTCGTAAGCAACATACAGGAAGTTAAGGCACGTAAGGGGAAGATCATTGCTATCGTAACTGCGGGTGACAAGATCGTAAGTGAGTTGGCCGATCATTCCATAGAAATACCCAAAACCGATGAAAGTTTGGTTCCCATTGTATCTGTGATACCCCTTCAGTTGCTCTCGTATCATATAGCTGTGATGCGCGGATGCAACGTAGATCAGCCTCGAAACCTCGCCAAGAGCGTCACTGTAGAGTGATTACGGGGTTATTAACAAATTCACAGCCCCATTGTTGAAAAACTCGGGTTTTTGTGTTTTGACCTTCGTATTTTCACCGCATGTTTGTCAGTATAATTCAAAAATTCAATTACATGAAAAAAGCAATTTTGTTTGTTGCTCTTGTAGCCAGCACTGCTGTGGGTGTGCAAGCGCAGAAATTTCAAGGTGGCGAGAAGAACCTTGAAGTAGAGTTCAATCCATTTGGTGGTTCACCCATTGGAATCAACGGTATCCGTTTCCGTATGTTCAACAGCGAGTCTAGTGCTATTCGTGTTGGATTCAACATTGGTGGTAGCAACCTCAATGAAATCTATGTGCAGCAAGACCAAGCAGAGGGTTCTGACGGAGCGGTTGTAGTATTGCCAGAGTTGGGTCAAACTCACCAGACGTTCAACTTCGCAATCCGTCCGGGTTACGAAATGCACTTCGCAGGTACTGACCGTTTGTCTCCATACGTAGGTGCTGAGTTGTTGTTCGCGATGGAGAGCGCAACCACCACGCGCGAGTTTCACAATGCGAATAACGCAGATGACCAAACCAAGCCAGAGAATTGGCAGACTTGGGACATGAGTGTAAAGAATGGCACTAGCACTTTCGGCTTGAATGCGCTTGCGGGTGTTGACTTCTATTTCGCAGACAATTTCTACCTAGGCGCTGAGATTAACCTCGGTTTCCGCAACACTTCTTACAAGGATCGTGAAACCACAGCCGGTAACGAAGACGCGTGGAAATACAGTGAGGCTGCTCAGAGTGATTTCGATTTCTACCAAGCTACTTGGAATGCAGAAAACACAGCAATCGAGTACCAAACGATCATTGGTCCTGGTGAGGTTGGATTCGACGTTGCTGGCACACCGTATTTAACGAATAGCCCAACAAAGAGCTCAGGATGGGGTCCAAACTTCCAATCTACCCTTCGTTTGGGTTGGTTGTTCTAAGTTGAATCCTTTAGTAGAAAATATCCAAAAGGGCTGCCGCGAGGCGGCCCTTTTGTTTTGAGCGCGGTTGTGCAATCATTTTGCGGGCTGCGCAACCAACGAGCAATCACGCTTCGGTCGTCAAAAAAACGAGCGGTCATCCTTTCAAAGGGTTTATTTTGCAGGTATGAAAAATCTAGGCTTTTGGTTTTTGTTGGTAGGAGTTTTTGTTGGCAAGGCTGTAAATGCACAGACTCAATCGGCACAGCAGTTGGGGGAGCGTGTGGTAGCTATAGGCGATGCTGGTCTTTCGGCAGTTATCGACCAGCCAAGCCCGGTCATTGGTTGCGGACAACCCGTTACATTGACGGCAACCGTTACTGGAGCTACGGAGATTTTCTGGGAACGCAACGGCGATTTCATAACCGGCGCTACTACCAATACGTTTGTCGCCAATCAGTCGGGGTTCTATACAGTTGTGATAGTGTCGCTGCTTTGTCAATTGGAGTCGGCGCCTGTTGAAGTTATTTTGGAGTCGCCGCTCAACGCGTCGATTCTCACTCCAGATGGAAATTCGGCTTGCGCAGGTGATGCGGTTCTATTGCAGGCAAGCGGAGGAGTAGCGCAATGGCAATGGTATCGCAATAGCGTTGCCTTGCAAGACGGGATGGACGAAGTTTACAATGCAACTCTGCCCGGCAGCTATGAGGTGGTGGGCAACGAAACCTCTGTTTGTGCGAGCTCTAGCTTGCCTATTGAAGTGGTCATTCATCCGTTGCCTGAAGTATTGCTTATCTGGAATGGTAATCCAACCATTTGTGCGGGCGATAGCTTGCCCATTGCAGCGGCATTAGAACCGACAGAGCAAGCAATTTGGTATCATGATGAAACACCAATAACGAATGCAGCCAATCCGTTTTATGCATCGCTTGCCGGCGAGTATCATGCGCAAATAGAGGATGTCGTTACCGGTTGCAACAGCATTACGAATTTCCTTTATCTAGAAGTGCTTTTGGCACAGGAAATTGTGATTGCCGCGCTGGAAGACACCTCCTTTTGTGAAGGACAGTCAGCATCGATAGGCCTCATCGCTGGGGTGGGTTCTGTGGAGTGGTTGCAGGATGGCTTGCCTTTACTTGGAGAGCACAACGATTTTTTGGATTTAAGCGCACCAGGCTTTTATGTTGCGAGTGTAACCGATTCGAGCGGGTGTTCAGCACTATCTAATTATCAGCACATGGTGGTATTACCGCTTCCTAATCCGGCCGTTTCTTTTGGGGGCACGGAAATGTTGTGCGGAGAATCAGACACTGTTCATGTGTCGGTTCAGGGCGGGAATTCGTATGTGTGGTATATGGGTGATAGCGTTTTTGAAGGCGCAAACGATGCTGCCCTTGCTATTGTTGAGCCTGGCACGTATGCTGTTCAGCTCACTAATTTTTACGGGTGTCTAGCCATATCGGAACCGATAACAGTGAATCAATTCGGTGCGCCCGATGTAGCGTTGGAGCCCGCCGGTGCTATCAACCTGTGCGCAGGGCAAACGCAGTACATCGAGGTACTTGCTGCAAGTGCCATTCAGTACGAATGGTATTTGAACGGAGAGTTGTTGGTTGGGGAAACCAATAGTTATTTGGAGGCTTTTGAGGCGGGCGCATATGCCATACAAATCATCGATGAGAATGGATGCAATGCTATTTCGGAACCGACACTTTTGCAGGTGTTGAATGTAAATACACCCATTATCACGGATGGTGGCGTTACCTCGCAAGGTCAATTGTTATTGACCGGCGATGCAGCGGGTCATCAATGGTATTTGAATGGGGAGGAAATTTCAGGCGCAACGGGCAATAGCTATTTAGCTACTGAAGACGGATTTTATTCATGCATCGCAATTGAAGACATTTGCGAATCGTCCTTGTCGTCCGGCTATGAAGTGGTGCTGGGAGGAGTGTTGGAAGGGTCAATAGCGATGAAATTGTTTCCAAATCCTGCTGAGGATTTCATTGTATTCGAAAACTCTTTGCTAACGGGGTCAACGTTTTCAATTTACGACGTTGCCGGGCGAGAAGTGTTGAGTGGCGTGACGACGAATGCACGAATGACGGTGGATGTCAGTAATTTGGGAGTTGGAATGTATCGCTTAGTTTTTGCCGAAGGAGAACAGGGGGCATTTTCGGTGGTGCGATGATCGGTTTTTACCGCTTAGGCACGAAGAATTAAGGGTAGAAAATAATCTTTGCGTCTCGTTGTGGCTTTGACACGAATTCACGAATGAAGGTTGTTCTACCTTTTAATGGCCCAAAGAATTAAGGGTAGAAAATAATCTTTGCGTCTCGCTGTGGCTTTGACACGAATTCACGAATGAAGGTTGTTGTACCTTTTAATGAACCGAAGAATTAAGGGTAGAAAATAATCTTTGCGTCTCGCTGTGGCTTTGTCTCGAATTCACGAATGAAGGTTGTTCTACCTTTTAATGGCCCGAAGAATTAAGGGTAGAAAATAATCTTTGCGTCTCGTTGTGGCTTTGACACGAATTCACGAATGAAGGTTGTTCTACCTTTTAACGGCCCAAAGAATTAAGGGTAGAAAATAATCTTTGCGTCTCGCTGTGGCTTTGTCTCGAATTCACGAATGAAGGTTGTTCTACCTTTTAATGGCCAGAAGAATT
>CAMBPD010000112.1 GCA_945869405.1 Chryseobacterium gleum
ATGACGTTACTGTATATCCTGCCCACGGGGCGGGAAGCGCATGTGGCAAAAACATGATGAAAGAAACTGTAGATGATTTGGGCAATCAAAAGAAAGTCAACTACGCACTTAACCAACCCAACAAGGAGAGTTTCATTCAAGCGGTGACCGAAGGACTCACAAGTCCACCGGCCTACTTCCCCATGAACGTGGCGATGAACAAAAAGGGCTATGCCTCTTTCAGCGAAGTGATGGACAACGGAATGAAAGCTCTCACTCCTGATGAATTTGAGACCGTTGCTGATGCAACCGACGCGCTAATTCTTGATACGCGAAATGCCGCTGAATTCCACAACGGCTTTATCCCGAACTCCATCAACATTGGCCTCAATGGCGACTTTGCCCCATGGGTGGGCGCATTGATTGCAGATGTAAACCAAAAGCTACTCCTCGTTACAGAATCAGGCAAAGAGCAAGAAGCAATTACTCGCTTGAGCCGTGTAGGCTTCGACCAAGTGCTAGGCCATCTAGCAGGAGGATTCGAATCTTGGCAAAAAAGCACAAAGGAAATAGACACCATCGTGCGCATCAACGCTACGCAATTCGAAGGTGAGTTTGTGCAAGGAAAAACTACCGTTTTCGATGTTCGAAAATTCAGCGAATACCAGACAGCTCATGTACCTGGTGCAGAAAACAACACCTTATCTGACATCAACCTTTGGATGCAATCCATCAACTCCAAAGAGCACTTCTATCTGCATTGCCAAGGCGGATACCGCAGTATGATTGCTGCCTCCATTCTGCAGGCTCGTGGTTACCGAAATTTCTCTGAGATTGAAGGTGGTTATGCCTCGATCAGTAAAACGGAGATTCCGGCAGAAAAAGAAAACGTGACTGTGTAGCCCAAAACACGGAACAAAAAATCCCGCCTAGGCGGGATTTTTTTATACGTTAAAAAACACGAATTAGCGTTTCTTCTTTCCCTTGTATCCGCCGTCACGGTCGCCGTAGGACTTTTTGCGCTCGTAACCGCCGCCGCCGCCGCCATTGTAGCCGCCGCCACCGCCTTGGCGCTTATCGCCACGAAAACGAGTACGTGGTATACCGGCGTCTCTATTGCCTCGTGACTCCACGCGCACTGTGCGCCCGCGGTACTGAGCACCGTGGATGGCCTCCATAATCTTTTCCACAGACTCTGTCTTCACTTCAACCAATGAAAACGTATTCTTGATATCCGTCCAAGTGATATCAGCGATATTGATTTCCGCGTTCTCTGCGATAAATTCTTTTATCGTGTTCAAGTCAAATCCATCAATACCACCGATGTTCATATACAACTTCACCAAACCAGGAGCTACAGCACGACGGTCGTCTTGCTGTGTGTTGTTATTCAAATCGGGAGCGTTGCGATAGTACTCAGCAAAACGGTTGAATTCAATAGAAACAAATCGCTTGATAATGTCCTCACGAGACAATTCGGACAGCTCTTCAAACACCTGAGGCAAATAGCGCTCAATCATTTTCTCGTCGACCTCCACATTGTGAATTCGCTTTACTAATGCCATAAGCTGCTGCTCACACACATCAAACCCAGTCGGTATTTGAGCCTGGGTAAACTTGCGCTTAATCAACTTTTCAATCTCACGAATCTTATGCATTTCCTTGCTATGAATGATCGCGATGCTCACACCCGTTTTGCCAGCACGCGCTGTGCGTCCGCTGCGGTGGGTGTAGCTCTCAATTTCATCAGGCAGGTTGTAGTTAATAACGTGCGTCACGTCATTTACATCAATACCACGGGCTGCCACATCCGTGGCTACAAGCATTTGTAACGAACGGCTGCGGTAGCGCTTCATCACAAAGTCGCGTTGCGCTTGCGACAAATCTCCGTGAAGCGAATCGGCGTTGTAACCATCTTTTATAAGTGCATCGGCAATCTGCTGCGTTTCTGCCTTGGTTCGGCAAAAGACTATGGCGAAAATATCAGGATTGTAATCAGCAACTCGCTTCAATGCGAGGTAGCGATCTTTCGCATGAACGACATAATATAAGTGCTCGATATTCTCGTTACCCGCATTGCGCTGGCCAACGGTTACCTCATGAGGATTGCTCATATAACTTTTGGCAATCCGTTGCACTTCATGGGGCATTGTTGCAGAGAATAACCATGTATTCTTCTCCTTCGGTGTCTGAGAAAGAATGAGATCCAAATCATCTTTGAATCCCATAGTGAGCATCTCATCTGCTTCGTCGAGAACCACAAATTCAATTCGAGCTAAATCCACAATACCGCGCTCAATCATGTCGACCAAACGACCTGGTGTCGCTACGACAATCTGCGGACCTTTTCGCATTTCACGGATTTGACCATCGATGCTTGCCCCGCCGTAAATAGCAACAACATGGGCTCCATTCACATGCTTCGAATAACTCTGAAAGTCGCGGGTAATCTGCATACACAGCTCGCGCGTTGGTGCCAGCACGAGAGCTTGCGTGTGGCGTTGAGCAAAATCAAGAAGATCTATAAGCGGCAAACCAAAGGCCGCCGTTTTACCGGTACCTGTTTGTGCAAGTGCAACTACATCTTGGTTGCCTCCCAACATAATTGGGATAGCTTGTTCCTGGATAGGGGTTGGGTTTTCAAAACCCAGTTCGGAAATGGCGCGTAACACGGGCTTACTCAATCCGAGCAATTCAAAATTCATCATAAAATTAACTATTGGTTGTTAGGCCTAAGCCAATTGAATTCAACAACCATTTTCAGAAAAACTGCGCTACGCCGCGCGACCTGATGAAGATGTGATGTAAAACCCGCCTGGAAAAGGCGCGCAAATATACGACAGTAATTGCATTTGTTGAAAACATGTTGAAAATCTAGAATGTGGGGCCTCCCTCTTCATTCTTCATTGTCAAAGATTAAAGCTGCGCCACCAGCTCCTTATACAACACATTCAACTTCGACTCAGCTTGACGCGCCGTGGCTATTATCTCTTCCAAGCTTACCTTACTTAAATTGTTCGGGTCGCAGGTATCAGTAATTACCGAAACACAGCAACATGGCAGTGACATGTGATTGCAGGCAATGACCTCCGGAACGGTGCTCATGCCCACCGCATCTGCTCCAAGCAACTTCAGCATCCGATACTCAGCGCGTGTTTCCAGGTTAGGTCCCGGAACAGAAACATATACGCCCTCCTCAAGTGTGAGGCCTTGTGCTTGAGCTATTGATTTCAATTTTTCATTCAACGTCTTCGAATACGGCTCAGACATATCAGGGAAGCGAGGCCCTAACTCATCGATATTCGGACCACGCAACGGATTGTCAGGCTGCATATTGATATGGTCATTGATCAACATCAAATCGCCCTTATTGAACGATAGGTTTATGGCACCTGCTGCGTTGGAAAGCAACACATATTTGACACCTAGCATTTTCATTATACGCACAGGCATTACAATATCATCCATGCTATGACCTTCGTAGTAATGAAAGCGACCTTGGAACGCCATAACTTTCTTGCCGCTCAAATTGCCGTAGATAAGCTTCCCAAAATGAAACTCTACAGTAGCAATAGGAAAGTTTGGAATGACGTTGTAACTGAATTGTTTCTCGCATTCAATGGCGTTAGCCAATTCTCCCAAACCGGTTCCTAAAATAATTCCTACCTCAGGTGCATTCATTCCTTTACCTCTCAACCACTCAACGGTTTGTTCTAATTGCTCAAGATTTGTCATAACTGCTATTAAAAAATTCTAGTTTAAAAACGCGCCTTTGACGGCGAATGGATAACCACTATTAAAGAGAATAGCACATTACACCATGCGCTTTATAATGCGCAATGTATGCGAATAAACTCCCGTTTCTCGATTGTAGATTCCTTGATGATCGATTAAATCTATGCGGACCTTACCCGAAGCATGCACAATTGTTCGCACGCCATGGTCGTCAATCAACACAATACCAACGTGTATGATTCGCCCATCCTGATTATCAAAAAACGCCAGATCACCCGTTTGGGTCTCCTCAAGGAATGACACCGTAGTGCCCAACTCCGCTTGCTGGTATGCATCGCGCGGAAGCTGTTTTCCATTCAATTGAAATACAAGTTGAGTTAACCCCGAGCAATCGATACCCAAGATTGTGCGTCCGCCCCAGAGATAGGGTGCGTTTAAAAATTGCATTGCACACAGGCGAATATCAGCAGCACCACCATTCCAAATTGAACGATTTTCAACCGTGCATTTCGACTCGCCTACCCTGGCTCCTGCCGGAAGCCAAACACTTGCACCATTACTCAGCGTGCAAAGTGTAATGGGAGAAGTGAGTAGGAAGATTTGTTCCGTAGAAAGCCTTTGTATGAGTTGTTTTCTATCTACCCACCCTTCATAGCCATCAGCATCTAACTTTACAAGAGCCCATTTTTCTAAGAGTTCGAAAACGCTCACACCCTCTCCAAACAAGGCTTGGCTAATCATTTCGCTACTATCCGACGGCTCCTTTCGAAGGGGCGCTACGGCAACAGAAATTGAATACGTCATGCTCCAAAAATACGCACCACGGAGATCAAGACTTCAAGCCACTTTCAATCACAAAAACACTTTTTTCCAACTTTCATCATTTTTTTTATGCCCCAGGCTAGGTTTAAAACCTTTTGAAATACGTACAAACACAATCTCAAAGCCCTAACTCGCTGAAAATCAATTTTAAAATATTTTATCGAAATTATTTGGTTTTTTGTCGATGTCTATTGTATCTTTGTCGGACTTAAATTGAATTCTGTCTTTCCCCTATTGAGGCAAATTCTCAAACATTTGTCAAACTAAAAACTAAACAAGATGAATTTATCTACAAATTCGTGTTCTTCTGTTGGCGTCGTTGAACTCTTCAACGCTCGTTTCCTGAATGCCCTAAAGGCATTATTTCTCTGCTTGATGCTATTGATGTTCGGAGGTTATGCCACCTTCGCACAAACCGACAGCACAGTTTCCGCTTCTGTATCGAATGAACTACGTGATCGTGATGATGATGACAACGATGACGACAACGGCGACGATAATGACGACGACGACAATGACGACGACGACGATGATGATGACGACGACGATGACGACGACAATGACGACGACGACGACGATGATGACGATGACGACGACGATGATGACGATGACGACGACGATGATGATCAAGTCGCAATCTGTCACCAACTCGACAACGGTGGCTCTATCACCATCTATGTAAACGAAAATGACGTTCAAGATCACTTAGATCATGGTGACAACCTTGGCGTTTGTGATGATGGCAATGATTATGAACAACCATGCATACTGGATCTTCGCGTGGTTTGCCCTGCTGACGCAGCTGTTGAATGCAGCCAAGAGGGCAACTTCGATTTCACGGGCGTTCCTGAAGTAAGCGGAGAATTCTGCTTGGAGGAACTCCACATGAACTATACAGATGTATTGCTTTCGTGCACACCATGTGAGAAGGTTATCTCACGCACATGGACTATCACTTTGGGCGAAATCGTTGAAGTGTGCACACAAATCATTACTGTAACAGACACACAAGGTCCTGAAATTATCGGACTAGAGAGTGAAATTAATGTTCAGTGCATCGAAGGCATTCCTGGTTTCCAGGAAGTTGCAGTAGTTGATGCTTGCAGCGGCGATGGATCAATCGAAAATTGGAGCAGCCAAACCGGCGAAGCAGAAAGTACTTGTGTTGCATCGACTGCATTTGGCCCTGGCGCCGATTGGGCAGTTTGGTTGCCTACTTTGTCATCTGCTTCAGGTGCGAACTTCGTATTTAATGCTGCCGGTGGTCACTTCGACCAATTTGCCGATGGCACTGCTCATATGTATGGTACAGTAGTTAACACTACAAACACTGCTGAAGAGTTTATCGTAGACCTTTGGTTTGAAGGAAAAGCGGATTGGGCTTCATGGTCAGGTCAAGGACGTAATTACAAGAACGACCTTTTGCTAGCTTGTGCTTCTAACAATCATGAGGCATGGTCTTACTACGAAATGGTTGGCGGCTTCTCTACCCTTACTGGTGCCGGTGCTCTAGCTGGTACTGAACTTTATCTGTATCACATGCCGAATTCATATTACTTCGGCTTCCAATTAGGAGTAGGCGCAAACAACAAAAATTGTGCAAACGGAATGTCTGGTTGGTTTACCTACGAAGGCTTCATGGGTGCTAACCACATCAGCGGTCATGGCGATGTAAACGTTGACCTAGAGTGTCAGCCAAATCTCGAGCAGGATTGTGTTAATCACACTTCATTCACCTACTTCTACCGTGGTGTTGACGGATGTGGTCACGCTTCTATTGCTTCTCAGCAAATCAACGTTTACGACACTACAGCCCCTGTATTCAGCAACTGTCCTGAGTCGTTCACTATGGAGTGCTCTGACCCTGCTGTACCAGTTGCAGAAGGCATTGAAGCGACTGACAACTGCACAGGTGATGTAGTTATCGCATACCTCGGCGAAGTTGCTGAAGGTGATGCTTGCGTTACTATACTTACACGCACATGGTCGGCTACCGACATTTGCGGTAACCGCGCTAATTGCGTTCAGGTTATCACCATTGTTGATTATACTGCTCCTGTATTGAACAACTTGCCTGAAGGCGAAATCACTGTAGAATGTGATGCGGTTCCTGCTGCTGCAGGAGTATCAATCGTAGACAACTGCGATGAGAATCCGACATTGGTTTACAACGAAGTTCGTTTCGATGGCAACTGCCCCGGTTACTATACGTTGACACGTACTTGGCAGGCTTACGATCGTTGCAATAACTACACAGACACTTATGCGCAGACCATTCACGTGCAAGACACAACTGCTCCAACGTTTGATGCTTATGAATTCTATGCTCACATCGAGTGTGATCAGATTCCTGCGCTTATTTCTGCAAGCGACAACTGCGGTCAAGCTACAGTAATCGTTGTTGAAGAAATATTGAATTCAGGTGGTTGCTTGGGAGTATTGTACCGTGTATACCGTGCAACCGACGAGTGTGGAAATTCAGCTGATGCAATTCAGTACATCTCTATCATGGACACTACAGCTCCTGAGTTTGTTGGTCTACCTGAAGAAAACACTGTCGAGTGCTCTGAAGTTGTTCTGAACAACGATGGTGGTGTTACCGGTACTGACAACTGTGGTCATGATGTAGTTGTTACTTACTCTGAACAATACGTGGGTCAAGATGATGCATGTCCAGAAACGTATGATATCATCCGTACATGGGTTGCTACAGACTACTGCGAAAACGAAGCAACTGCAACTCGCACAACACACGTTGAAGACACAACTGCTCCTGTATTCGTAACCTTCCCTGCTGATATGACTATTAGCTGTGACGACGAAATTCCTGCAGTAGAATACCCAACGGCTACCGACAACTGCGACGCTCAAGTTGATGTTGTTATGGGTGAAGCAAACATGCCTGGTTCATGCCCACAGAACTATACAATCTACCGTACGTTCCGTGCATACGACAATTGTATGAATGAGCGTGTTGAGACACAAACAATCACTGTAGTTGATGAAACAGCTCCTGTATTCGGTGAGCAAGGAAATGATTTTACTTACGAGTGCGACACTGAAATTCCTGTTATCACTCCGGTAGCTAGCGACAACTGCGGTAGTGTATCACTTACCTATACAGACCTCGCTCCTGCTGAAGCTATTTCATGCGGTGACTTCAAAACTTACTTTGCCCGTAATTGGGGAAAAGCGAGCCATGAAGCTGGTCAATACTTATCAGCCAACTTCAACTCTGCATTCCCATCAGGAATCACTGTCGGATGCGGTGAAAATACCTTGTACTTCACTTCAGCTGCTGCAATAATTCGCTATCTTCCTGTATCCGGTCAACCTGCCGTGCTTGCGGGTGGTGACATTGACCCTAACCCATCACCTAATGGCTTGGCGAACCAGACCATTGCTGCTACCATCAATGTAACTATGGACATGTTTGACAGTTCATTCTCTGCAAGTGAATTCCAAACAGGAAACCTGATTTATAACGTAGGTCCTTTTGCCGGAATGAGCGTTAATCAGGTTATTGCACTTGCGAACTCTCACCTTGGAGGATGTTCATCTGAGTATTCGCTATATTCATTGCGCAGTGCTCTGTGGCAATTCAATTCTGCATTTACCGGACAGAACTCAAGTAGCGGCCTATTCAATTGCGGTCAGATTCAATCTAACCCATGCGACCAATTAATCGTGCGCACATGGACTGCAACTGATGAATGTGAAAATACTTCTATGTTCTCTCAAAACATTCACATTGTAGACACAACAGCGCCTGTCATTGCCGGTGAACAGCTAATAGATCGTCCATGCGATGATTACGAAGGAACGTTTGTATCTGTATCAGACAACTGCAATAATTGGATGATCGATTTTGAAGACGAAATGGTATCAGGCTCTTGCGCAGGTAATGTGATCCGTCACTACACTGCAACAGACATCTGTGGTAACGTTTCTGCTGAATTCGCACAAATCATCCACTTGACTGATGTTGTATCTCCGGTTATCACATTCGTTACTGAAAACTTCACCGTTGAGTGTGGTTCAGAATACGGTGTTGAAGCTGCGTCTTTCTCAGACAACTGTGACATGGAATTGGACATCACATCTGACTTCTCTTCTGAAACAGATGGTTGCACAACTACTGAGACCTACACATGGACAGCTACTGACCATTGCAATAACTCAACTACAGCTACTACTGTTGTAACTATCGCTGACACTACCAATCCATACTTCACTTCATTGCCTGAGAGCGTTACAGTAAACTGTGACGAGACTATCCCAGGCTATGGTGAGTATGCTGCTTATGACAACTGCGATAGCGATGTTGTTGTTGCTGTAACAGAGTCACGTATCAATGGTAACTGCCCACAGACCTACAGACTAGTGCGCGTCTACCGTGCAACTGATAATTGTGGAAATGAAGCGGTTGAACTACGCTATGTAGATGTGATTGATCAGTACGCTCCTTCATTCGAAGAGCAAGTTGCTTCATTCACGTATGAGTGTGGCGAAGAGGTTGCT
>CAMBPD010000113.1 GCA_945869405.1 Chryseobacterium gleum
GTTCTCCTTGCTTACTTTTACCCCGTGAAGCACAAACAAACATTTTTAATCGGGATAGCAGGAGGAAGCGGCTCAGGAAAGACGAGTTTTTTGCGTGAGCTGATGAATCACTTTACTGCTGAGGAAGTGGCTCTCGTGTCGCAAGACAATTACTACGAGCCGAAGGAAAAGCAGCACGTGGATGAAAACGGGCAGCATAATTTTGATATGCCTACGTCCATCAATCGGGGTCATTTTCATGACGACATGATGCGGTTAATCAACGGTGAATCCATCGAAAAACTCGAATACAACTTCAACAATCCCGCTTGGGAGCCACAGAAGGTGATTGTCAATCCTGCGCCGGTCATCATCATGGAAGGACTCTTCGTTTTTCACTACGAAGAAATCTGGAACCAGCTCGATTATAAAGCCTACATCGATGTGCATCATGAGGAACGACTGAACCGCCGCATACACCGCGATTCGGTGGAGCGCGGTTTCGGTGAAGATCAAGTTCGCTACCAGTGGTTCAACCATGTTCGTCCGGCAGAAGAGAAATACTTGGAGCCCTTTGTGAGCGAATGCAATTTGGTGGTCGACAACAACGAGCATTTTGGTCCGGGCCTGAGTGAACTCCTGGACGTCATTCGTGGTTTTGCGCATAAATAATTCACCATGAAAAAAGTATATCACCTCGGTAACTGTGGCACCAATCAGCGCATCATCAAAGAGTGGGGCAGTAAGTTGAAAGGATTTGAAATGCAAGACATCAAGTTGGAGCCTATCACGGCAGTTCAGATTGATGAAATGAAAAAGCTTGCCGGTTCGTATGAGGCCCTGTTCAGTCGCGTTGCGATGAAGTACCGTTCGATGGGTTTGAATGAAATGAAGCTCACCGAGAAGGATTACCGCAAATACATTTTGGAAGAGTACACGTTTTTAAAGCGTCCCGTGATGGTCAACGGCGACCGCATCTTTATTGGCAATGCCGCTCAGGTGGTGGCAGAAGCCAAGACCACTCTTTAATGCCGAAGAACTTTTGGGCACATATGGCGCTGTTGGCGGTGGCACTGATCTACGGTGCCAACTTCATCATCGCCAAGTCGGTGATGCCCGATCCCATCGCACCCACGAGCTTCATTGCGCTGCGGGTGATGGGCGCATGTGCGTTGTTTTGGATCATTGCAGTTCGAAAAATAGTCTTGCCAAAGCGCGAAGATTGGTGGCGTTTCCTTGCTTGCGCTGTTACGGGTGTTGCAACGAATCAGTTGCTGTTCTTCAACGGACTTGCATTGACGTCACCCGTGAATGCGAGCATCATCATGACCAGCAATCCGATTTTGGTGATGGTGATGAGTGCTGTGTTTTTGAAACAATCCATCACCGTCCTGAAGGCGGCAGGTGTTGCGCTTGGCGCACTCGGTGCATCGATGCTGTTGTGGTCGAGCAACGGTGATGTGCATGGCAACAGTTCGTTGCTCGGCGACGTGTTTATTCTCCTCAACAGTATTTCGTATGCCATTTACCTGGTGATGGTGAAGCCCCTCATGCAGAAGTATCATCCGCTCGATATTGTCGCATGGACGTTCTTAATTGCCATAGCCCTGGTCTTCCCCTTCGGTGGTATGGGCTTGAAAGCGGTTGCTTGGTCAACGCTCGATAGCTGGCAATGGTTCTGTGTTGCCTTCGTGATTGTGTGCACGACCTTTCTCACGTATCTCTTCAATATTCTGGCGATTCATCGGTTGTCGCCGACGATTGCCAGTTCGTATATCTACCTGCAACCCGTTTTCGCCGGAATCTTTGCGCTGCTATTAGCCAGTGTGGTGGAACGTGATTACACGCGTGATATCAGTTGGTTTAAGATGGGATGCGCGATGATGATTGTGGCGGGGGTTTATCTTGTAAGCAGGACGCCCTCAGTGGCCACAAAAGCCTCTTAAATCTCAGGGCGGGCATGGACGCACTGCAGTGCGTCCATGCAAGAAGCCGGCCCTCTGCGGCCAAGCCGACCGCTTGAGTTTCGCGAGAGACCGGGACGCGGCGTAGCGCGTCCTTACGACGGGGGAAAGCTAATGTGATGTTGTGTGTGATGAAGGGATGTGTATCTTCGCTGTGTTCTCACAGGGGTGTTTCGGCTGAGCCGAGACTGAGATTATACCCTTTGAACCTGGGCGGGTAATGCCGCTAAGGAAGATAGTGTGGTAGCTAAACAATTCGTTGGCTGCCCCCTGGCCGACGAGCTAAGTTGATTAAACATGGTTACGTCAGAAATGAGAAAACGTCTTTTACTCGCCTCGTGCTTGCTGGGCGCAAGCGCTGTGCAGGCTCAAGAAATTCAGTCGCAAAATTTGCCGCAAATTGACACTTTGACTATGGTCACTGTTGAATCTACGCGCGCTAATGTACTTTCACCAATTGCTTACAGCGAGTTGGATGAAGCGAAAATTGCGCAGCTCAACAATGGTCAGGACATTCCCTATGTGCTGCGTCTAACACCATCGCTTGTCGCGACGAGTGATGCGGGAGCAGGCGTGGGGTACACGGGCTTGTGGATTCGCGGAAGTGATCCCGCGCGCATCAACGTTACCATCAATGGTGTGCCACTGAACGATTCAGAAAGTCAGCAGGTGTTTTGGGTGAACACGCCTGATCTCGCTACAAGTGCGAGCAGTATACAAGTGCAGCGTGGTATCGGAACGAGTACCAATGGCCCCGGTTCGTTTGGCGGAAGCATACGCATCGATACACGTGGGCTTCGTACCTCGCCTTATTTGGAGTCGGCAAACAGCGCAGGCAGTTTTGGTACCTGGAAAAACAACGTGACGTTCGGAACAGGACTCATGCGCAACAGCTGGATTCTCGAAGGACGTTTGTCACAGGTCGTATCCGACGGTTACATCGATCGTGCGAGCTCGCTCTTGCGCTCTTACTTCGGTGAATTGGCGCGGTATACGAACAAAGGAAGTTTCAAGCTCACGGCTTTTGGAGGTAAGGAAATCACGTATCAGTCGTGGTATGGAACGCCGCATGAAGTGCTCTTCGGCACGGAGCAAGATCGACTGGACTTTGCATCGCGCAACGGGTTGAGTGAAGCACAAACGCAGAATCTGTTGACTTCCGGGCGCACCTATAATTTTTACCAGTACGAAAATCAAGTAGATGATTATGCGCAGCATCATGCGCAGGCGCTCTGGAATCGCCGGTTGAACTCGCTTTGGAACTTACAGTTGACGGGACATTACACGCGCGGGAAGGGCTATTTCGAAGAGTACAAGGAAGGCGCTGCGTTGTCGAGCTACCTCCTCGACAGTGTCGCTAATTCGGATGGTGATGTGCTTTATGAAACGGATGTCATTCGTCGCCGCTGGCTCGACAATCATTACGGTGGATTGGTGGGATCGCTCACGCGCAAGACTGAACAGTGGGAGTCGGTGTTGGGGGGTGCGTATTCGATTTATGATGGAAAGCACTTCGGTGAGGTGATTGACTTGCCGTTGTTTGCGGACTGGCAATCGGCGAATGGCGTGTGGCGCTATTATGAGGGCAATAGCACGAAGACCGATGGGAATGTGTATTGGAAGAATACGGCATTGATTGGTCGTCATCTCAACGCCTTTGCGGATGTGCAAGCGCGCAATGTGGCTTATCGCACGGATGGAACGGATAACGATTTGCGCGCGTACGATGTTGATTTCAGCGCGTTGTTTTTGAATCCAAAAGCGGGTCTGACTTTTTTCACCGATAAGCACAAGGCCTTTGTTTCGGCGGCGTATGCGGGTAAGGAGCCCAATCGCAACGACTTTGTAGATGCAGTGGATCCCACCCAAGTGAAGTCTGAATACATGTTGGATATTGAAATGGGGTATGGATTTTCTTCATCGAAATTCCATGCTCGCGCCAATGCATATGCCATGGAATATCAGGATCAGCTGGTGGTAACGGGTGCGTTGAACGATGTTGGTGCACCGGTGCGTGTGAATGTGCCGGAGAGTTACCGTCGCGGTATTGAACTGGAAGCAGGTGTACAATTGTCACTCGGATTTTTTCTCGAAGGAAACGTGACCCGCAGTTGGAATCGCATCAGCACATTTGATGAGATCATCTACGATTACGAGACAGGCGATGTAATTGAGACACCGTTCACGGATACGCCCATTGCGTTTTCACCTGATTGGATGGGCGCAGCACAGTTCGGATGGAGCACGAAGGCTACGCAAATTCCGTGGCTCAAAAAGGTTGAACTAGCGTGGATATCGAAGTATGTGGGCAATCAGTTTTTGGATAATACGGGAAACAGCGATCGCATGCTGAGCGCTTATTGGGTGCAGGATATCCGCGGCTCCGTGGATGTTGCGTGGAAGAAGTTTCCACAATTCTCGGGCTTGGATGTTTGGGTCAACAACGTGTTGAGTCTTGAGTACGCATCGAATGGCTACACCTACAGTTATCGTTACGGAGGGTTGATCACGGAGCGTTTTTATTATCCGCAGGCGCCTCTGAATTTCATGGTGTCGGCGCGTTTCCGGATTTTCTAATGCAGGTCGATCAACCGTTGCGATAAACGCTGCGTTCATCCTCGTCGTGATACATAGACACGTAGCTGTTATAGCGTGAAGGTGCGACGTTGCCCTCTTCTAGTGCTTTTACCACAGCGCATCCGGGCTCATTGAGATGGAGGCAATTATGGAATTTACATTGGGGCAATAATGCAAAAAACTCAAGGAAATGATGATGCACCTCTTCTTTTGGAATATCCACCAAACCAAAGCCTTTTATGCCTGGTGTGTCGACTATAAACCCACTGAAAGGTAATTCGTGCATTTCGGCAAATGTGGTGGTGTGTTGTCCTTTGTTGCTTGATTCACTGATTTCGCCAATGCGCAAGTCTTTTCCGGGAATAAAGTAATTTACTATCGATGATTTTCCTGTGGCGCTGTGTCCGCTGATAAGGCTGATTTTTCCCTCAAGTAAATCATGCACTTCGGTTAGTCCCTCTGAGGTTTCGAGTGATGTTTTAATGCATCGGTATCCGACATCTTCATAAATGCCAATAAGGTCGAATACTTCCATGAGCTCATCATCATCGTACTGATCCATTTTGTGAAAGATCAGCGTTGCAGGAATGTCATAGGCATCTGCCGTTATTAAAAATCGATCAATAAACCCAGGAGTTGTTTGTGGTCTTGTGAGGGTAACGACCAGCAGGGCTTGGTCGAGATTGGTGGCTATAATTTGTGCTTCCTTAGATAGGTTGACCGATTTGCGGATGATGTAGTTTTTACGTTGATGAATGTGAGTGATATTTCCCTCGTTTTCATTTTCTAGCGTGTAGTCCACTGTATCACCTGCAGCCACCGGATTTGTCGTAGTGCGCTCTTCTAGACGTATTTTTCCTCGTACTTGGCACTGAATTATTCTGTGCTCAGCCGTCAAGACATCGTAATTTTTTCCGGTCGATTTGATAACGAGGCCTTGAGGCATATGCTGTTTTGAGACTTAATTACAATGAGCTCGCGATGCTCATTAGTTCGCTGCGGATCGAAAGAAGCCGGTTGGTGAATACTTCATTTGCAGTGGGTTCAACTTTGGTTCTAAGCGCATTTTTGGCTCCTTCCAACGTGAATCCTTTGTCCTTCACGAGGTGATGGATATTCTTGAATAGCTCAATGTCTTTCTTGCCATACACTCTGTTGCCACGGTTGTTTTTACGCGGGTGCAATTGAGGGAACTCTTTTTCCCAAAACCGAATGAGTGAAGCATTCACTTCAAACATGTCGGCGACCTCGCCGATGGAATAGTATAGTTTTTCTATTTCGAATGATTTGGTAATCATGTGCTGTGATTTAGTTAGTCGAAGCTTTGTTTGGCGTTGGCTGATCGTTTGAGCATGTCTTCGTATTGCTCAGGTGTGATATCGCTGTAGAAGTAAAACGCGGGGTCTACTTTTTCGCCGTTTTTCAATACTTCATAGTGCAGGTGAGGGCCCGTTGATGCGCCCGTGTTTCCAACGTATCCGATAATTTGCCCCCTTCGAATTTTTTGTCCCGAATGCACAGCGACGCGACTCATGTGCGCATACAAAGACTCGTAGCCAAACCCGTGATTGATGACAACGCATTGACCATAGCCTGAAAATTTGCTTTCGACCGATTCAATGACGCCATCGCCTGTGGCATAGATTTCAGTGCCAATATCGGCGGTGAAATCTAAACCGGTGTGCATCTTGGCTATTTTGTAGATGGGGTGTATGCGCATTCCGAATCCTGAAGCCAACCGTTTGAGGTCTTTGTTGGAGACAGGTTGAATAGCCGGTATGCATTTCAACATGGTGTCTTTTGATTTTGCTAACTCATACACCTCTTCAAAAGACTTGCTTTGAGAAACAAGAGCACGCTGTAATCGGTTTATTCGCTTTTGTGTTTCAATGATGTCTGCACTGTTATCAAATCCTTTTAAGTCTTTGTAGCGATCGCTTCCGCCTATGCCACCTCGACGCAAATGTTCGGGGTAAGGCTCGGCACCAAAGATGCTTCTGTATACGTTGTCGTCTTTTTCATGGAGGTCGGAAACAAACCATTCGAGCGTGTCGATCTGGTCGTTGAGCTCGGTAATTTGACCTTTCAGGAATTTCACTTCACGACTGAGTCTAGCTGTCTCAGGGTCTTTGAAGAAAGAAGCGTAAAGAACAACGCCAATCGCACCGATAACGAGCCCTGCAAACAGGTAGCGCAATGAACTAAAAAAATAGTCGCGGATTCCGAAACTGATTTTTTCAAAATTGAGCGTGCTCGGGTTGAATTTGTACTTGAGGAGTGGCATTTAGTAATGCGAATGTAACGAATGCCATTCATTTAAAAAAGGCTCAATTTTTTGCGCTCGGAAATACGACGAAAAAACCACGCGTTTGCGCTGTGCATACTACATTCGCAACTGCTATGAAAAAGTTGACTTCCCGACAAATACGCCAGCAGTTCCTGGACTTTTTTCAATCAAAAGGACACGTTATCGTGCCGTCTGCTCCGATGGTAGTGAAGGGGGATCCTACACTTATGTTCATCAATAGCGGTATGGCGCCATTCAAGAATTGGTTTCTTGGAAACGAGCCCATCAAACATCCGCGAGTTGCCGATACCCAAAAATGTTTGCGCGTAAGCGGAAAGCACAATGACCTGGAGGAGGTAGGCGTAGATACCTATCATCACACGATGTTCGAGATGCTGGGTAATTGGTCGTTTGGTGATTACTTCAAGCAAGACGCCATCGCATGGGCTTGGGAGTTACTTACCGAGGTATATGGCATACCCACTGATCGATTGTATGTAACCGTGTTCGAAGGCGACGCCTCTGAAAACCTGGCATTCGATCAAGAGGCTTATGACATTTGGAAGGAACGTATTGCTGAGGATCGAATTCTGCGTGGCAATAAGAAGGATAATTTCTGGGAAATGGGCGATACGGGTCCGTGTGGCCCTTGTTCGGAAATTCACATTGATATCCGATCTGACGAAGACAGGAATTCCGTTGATGGAAGAACATTGGTAAACAACGATCACCCTCAGGTGGTTGAGATTTGGAACAATGTCTTCATGCAGTTCGAGCGTCGCGCCGACGGCACCTTGATTCCGCTGGCGGCAAAGCACGTGGACACTGGAATGGGCTTCGAGCGCTTGTGCATGGCCTTGCAGGGAGTTCAATCGAATTATGATACGGATGTGTTCACGCCGCTTATTCAACAAGTGGAGGTATTGTGCGGAAAGAAATATGAGCGCACCGCAGAGAAACGCGATGTAGCTATGCGAGTGATTGCTGATCACGTGCGTGCGGTGTCGTTTGCGATTGCAGACGGACAGTTGCCATCAAGCGGTGGTGCCGGGTATGTGATACGTCGAATTCTTCGTCGCGCTATCCGATATGGTTATAGTTTCCTCGGGTTCAAGGAGCCGTTTATGTGCAAGTTGGTTTCGGTACTCGCCGAAGAGATGGGAGATTTCTTCCCGGAAATTCGCAACGGGCAGCAATTGGTTGTCAAGGTTATTCGCGAGGAAGAAGAGAGTTTTCTGCGCACCCTCGACAAGGGTATTCAGCTTCTCGACGAAATCATACGCAAGACTTCAGGTGACGTGATTGATGGAAAGGTGGTTTTCGAGCTATACGATACGTTTGGTTTTCCAGCCGATCTCACCGCATTGATTGCAGCAGAGGGAAACAAGCGAATTGATAGTGCGGGTTTCGAGGCGGAATTGCAAAAGCAGAAGGAACGTAGTCGCGCTGCAACGAAACTAGAAACAGAAGATTGGGTGGTCCTTTCGGAGGGTGACTCCGTGTTCATTGGCTATGACAACTTGGAATGTGACACCCGCATATTGAAATACAGAAAAATAAAGTCGAAGGGCAAAGAGTCTTTTCAGCTCGTGTTGTCCCAAACTCCTTTCTATTCAGAAAGTGGGGGGCAAGTGGGGGATACGGGCCGTTTGTTTTCCGCCAATGAATCGATTCCAATTACAGATACACGAAAGGAGAACAACTTGATTGTTCATTTTTCTGACACATTGCCTGAAAAAGTGGATGCCTCATTTACGGCGTTGGTCGAAGGTGACCGTCGCACGAATATTACTGCCAACCATAGCGCAACCCACTTGTTGCACGAGGCGTTGCGAGAGGTGTTAGGAACGCACGTGGAGCAAAAAGGATCGTTGGTAAGCCCCGATTATTTGCGGTTCGACTTTTCACATTTTTCAAAGATGACCGACGAGGAGTCGGAGCGCGTTGAAGCTCTCGTGAATCATCGTATTCGAAGCAATTTTGAGCTAGAAGAGAACCGTGCGATGTCGATAGAAGACGCACGCAAGACAGGGGCGATGATGCTCTTCGGAGAGAAGTATGGTGATGTGGTGCGTTTAGTAAAGTTCGGCAACAGTGTGGAGCTTTGCGGAGGAACGCATGTGCATGGCACAGGTGAAATAGGGATGTTTCGCATTCAGAGTGAAGGCGCCGTTGCAGCTGGTGTGCGTCGAATAGAGGCTATTTCCGGTACTGGAGCGTTCAACTTCATTAACTCGGAATTGGA